>JAQCJO010000003.1 GCA_027592925.1 Actinomycetota bacterium
AGAAGGAGATGAAGCGCAGATTTCTCCATCCGAGTGTGATCAGTTGATTCGTAAAGCAATTGTGCCAACAAGCGCAACAATTACGGTGCTTCGGCAATCTTCTTGGACTATGACATCACAATTTGCTGACTCATATCGATTGAGTCGTGTTTTGCTCGCAGGAGATGCTGCACACAGGTTTCCACCGTCTGGGGGAATGGGTCTCAACACCGGAATTGGCGATATTCATAACTTGATGTGGAAAATAGATCGAATTGAAGGTGGAGTAGCGGACTTAGCACTACTGGACACGTACGAGATAGAGCGCCGACCTATCGCGGAACGAAATGCGCAAGCAAGCATGGATAATGCGTTCAAAATGTTTGAGGTGTTCATGGCGCTAGGGGTTGACGCAGACACAGAAGTTGCGTTTGCAAATCTCAATAGAGTGCTCGAAGATGCTGAAGGGATGAAAGTTCTGGACCAAGCGATTCAAAATCAAGCGACACACTTCGACATGCTTGGATTGCAAATTGGGTATCGATACATTCTTCCGACATCGACAACGGAACTCGAGCCACTCACCGATGAAATCATTCGCAATTATCGTCCATCGGTCGAGGCGGGCAATCGACTTCCACATGGTTGGCTCGTGCGAAACGGTGAGAAAATATCGTCGTTGGATCTTGTCAGTTTGGATGACTACTTGATCATTGGAGGTTCGGACTTTTCGGGCGATTTGCCACACATCAAAATCGGCCGAGATGTTCAAGATGCCGAAAACTGGTGGTCACAGATTCTTGGTTTGTCATCCAATGAAGGGTTACTTGTTCGCCCCGACCAACACATTGAACAGCGCCTTTCCAGTATCTAATTGTTTTGCTATGGTTGCGAAATGACACAGCCTGCACCAGTTTCAGTAACACGAGAATTTTCTGCATCACCCGACAAAGTTTGGGCACTTGTCACTGACTTGCCTCGCATGGGTGAATGGTCGCCAGAAAACCAGGGCGGCAAGTGGGCCAAGGGAGCAACCGGACCAGCTGTTGGAGCGATATTCAAGGGCCGAAATAAAAATGGCAAGAAGGCTTGGGGCACAAACGTCGTAGTCAATGCGTGCGAAGCGCCAAAGAAATTTTCCTTCGGACTGATGGTCGTCGGAAACAATTGGTGTGATTGGGTATTCGAAATTGAGCCGACTGCTGCAGGCAGCAGAGTGACACACAGCTGGATTGATCACCGTGGTGCTGCGAGCGCATTTCTTGGCAAAGTCGTCAGTGGTGTTGCAGACCGAGCAACGCATAACAAAAAGAACATGGAAATCACCATGGATAATCTTGCGAAGGCAGCGAACTAACTAGCTACTGCGTTCTAGCAGTCGAGAGCAGTGCAAAGTTTTATAAAGAGCTCGTCGTAGGTTTCGAGTGCCTGAAATTGTGGAAACTCGGCCTTGATGTTGTCGGGAGCATGGAACAAGAAGCCAGCATCGGCAGCACCCAACATCGCTGTGTCGTTATATGAGTCGCCGGCAGCAGCAACGCGGTAATTCAATTTTTTGAAAGCTTCAACGGCAAGACGTTTTTGATCGGCTTGCCGCAACTCAAAATCGACAATGCGATCATCTTTGACAATGAGCCGATGACAAAACAGTGTCGGCCAGTTGAGCAGGCGCATCAGTGGGCGCCCAAACTGCTCAAACGTGTCGGAGAGGATGATGACTTGTGTGCGCTCACGCAATGCATCCAAAAATTCGACAGCACCTGGCATTGGAGACAGACCGGCAATCACTTGATCGATGCGGCTCATGGTGAGACCATGTTGGTTGAGAATTTGAATACGCGATTTCATGAGCACGTCATAGTTGGGCTCGTCGCGAGTCGTGCGCTTCAACTCTGGAATACCAGTGCTTTCGGCAACAGCAATCCAGATCTCGGGCACCAACACGCCTTCAAGATCGAGCGTGACGATTCCTTGATGTGGTGTTGTTGCAACAGCCATAGTTCTATTCTTGCTCGCGACAGTCTTCGCACGAAATTGTGGGTGATGTGGCTTCACACGCACTGCATACCAGGGTCAACTTGTGACAAGCAAGGTTGGAGCAATTGTGAAACTGTGCGGTTGTTTCTGAGCACAAGTCGCACGTGCCCAACACTTTGGCCTGATCACTGAATTCAATTTTGAGTCGTCGATCAAAAACATACAGTGAGCCTTCCCAAAGGCCTTTGTCGCGAAACTCTTCGCCGTAACGAACAATGCCGCCATCAATTTGATAGACATCTTTGAATCCTCGGTTTTTCATAATCACCGATAACACTTCGCAGCGAATTCCACCCGTGCAGTAAGTGATTACTGACTTGTCTTTGAGGTGGTCGTACTTGCCACTCTCTATTTCGGCAACAAAATCTGGTGTTGTCTCAACGTCGGGAATGACCGCGTTTTTGAATCTGCCAATGCGTGCTTCATATGCGCTTCTGCCGTCAAAGAAAACAACGTCGTCGCCACGTTCGGCAACAAGTTGATTGACTTCGGTTGGCTTGAGGTGCACGCCGCCACCAATAACCCCATTTTCGTCGACTTTGATTTCGTCGGGAATACCGAACGTCACGATCTCGTCACGCACGCGTATTTCGATTCGTGGAAAGTCTTCGCCGATGCCGTCAGACCACTTGAAGTCGATGGACTTGAAAGCCGGAAACTCTTTGGTGACCCGCACGTATTTTTTGATGGAAGCCAACGATCCACCGACGGTTCCATTGATGCCGTCTTTCGAGATGATGATTCTGCCGTTGAGATCAAGGCGTTCACAAAGCGCGCGCTGCCACAGGCGGATTGCTTCTGGATCGGCAAGCGGTGTGAACTTGTAGAAGAGGACGATTTTGGTGGGTTCGATGACTCTAAATTTAGCGGTGTCGCGATAAATAAGGCGTGGCTGACAAGCGCCTCGGCGTAGCCTTGACAGTCATGGAAATTATGCAGTCGCACAAGTTGGCCAATGTCTTGTATGACATTCGTGGCCCTGTGCTTGAAGAAGCCAAGCGTTTAGAGGCTGCAGGGCACAGGATTATCAAACTGAACATCGGTAATCCGCAGCCATTTGGTTTTGAGACTCCTCCAGAAGTGTTGGTCGAAGTTGTACGTAACCTGCCGATTTCGCAGGGTTACTCAGATTCGCAAGGCATCTTGTCGGCGCGCACCGCGGTTGTGCAGCACTATCAAGAGCGCGGAATCGATATCACCGATGTCGATGATGTGTGGCTGGGCAACGGCGTCAGTGAACTTATTCCGGTTGCACTCAATGCCTTGCTTAACGAAGGCGACGAAGTATTTATTCCTGCACCTGACTATCCGTTGTGGACTGCTTCGACAAGTTTGTCTGGTGGCACACCAGTGCACTATTTGTGCGACGAGGAAAATGGCTGGATGCCCAACATGGACGACATCAGGGCAAAAGTGAGTGATCGCACCAAAGCAATTGTGATCATCAACCCAAATAATCCGACTGGTGCTGTGTACAGCCCACAGATTTTGCGTGAGATTGCCGATTTTGCTATTGAAAGAAACCTCATCGTGATGGCAGACGAGATCTACGACAAGATTTTGTATGACGATGCAGTGCACACAACGTTTGCCGCAATTGCCCCAGACGTATTTACTTTGACATTTAGTGGTCTTTCGAAGGCCTATCGTCTTGCAGGGTTTCGTGCTGGGTGGATGGTGATGACCGGCCCGCGCAAACACGCGACGAGTTACATCGAAGGCATCACGATGCTCACCAACATGCGATTGTGTGCCAACGTGCCCGCGCAGCATGCGATCCAGACTGCGATTGGCGGACGACAGAGTATTAAAGACTTGGTGTTACCAGGCGGGCGACTGCTCGAGCAGCGCAATGCCGCGATTACTGCTTTGCGTAAAATCCCTGGTGTTTCCTGCGTCGAGCCAAAAGGCGCGTTGTATGTATTTCCAAAACTTGATCCCAATGTGTATCCAATTGTTGACGATCGCAAGTTTGTACTCGATTTGTTGCGAGCCGAGCATGTATTAGTAGTGCAAGGAACCGGTTTTAACTGGCCAACACCAGACCACTTGCGCATCGTGACATTGCCATGGGCGACAGACCTCACAGAAGCAATCGGGCGCATCGGCAACTTCTTGTCGACGTATGCGCCACAGTAGGTAGCGCACTCAAATGCCAGCAGTTACCGCAGACACCCTGACACTTCCGCGACTGAGCGCGGCCTTGTCGAAGCGCTCGCGTTCGGTGCGCTCGATCACCACCGCACCAAGTGGTTTTGAAGGCGAAGGTTTTCCAGTGCGTCGCGCTTTTGCTGGCGTATCGACAGCCGATCTCGATCCGTTCATCATGATGGATCAAATGGGCGAAATTAATTATGCTCCGCTCGAACCCCGCGGCACCGACTGGCATCCACATCGTGGCTTCGAAACAGTTACGTATTTAATGGACGGCACATTCGTGCACCAAGACAGTCATGGTGGCGGCGGGATCATTGCAAACGGTGGTACGCAATGGATGACAGCCGGTAGCGGAATCTTGCATATTGAGACCCCGCCAGAAGACTTGGTGATTCGGGGCGGTTTGTTTCACGGAATTCAGTTGTGGGTGAACTTGCCTTCAAAATTGAAAATGATGTCGCCTGCATACCAAAACTTGGAAGGCGATCAGGTGGTGTTGTTGTCCTCAGAAGACGGGGGCGCACTTGTGCGTTTGATTGCTGGAGATCTTGGTGGTCATCGGGGACCGGGCTCAACGCAAACTCCAATTGTCGTTGCACATGCAACGCTCAGTGCTGGGGCACAGATGACATTGCCATGGGATTCGTCGTATAACGCACTTGCTTACGTGTTATCGGGAAGCGGAACTGTCGGCGACGATGCACACCAGATCAATCTTGGCCAGCTTGCAGTGTTCGTTGATGGTGACTCAATCACACTGCGCGCATCGGCTCATGAAGCGCTCGATGTGATGTTGCTCGGTGGTCAACCAATTCGCGAACCGGTCGCTCAGCATGGACCATTTGTGATGAATACAAGAGACGAGCTACAACAAGCGTTTGATGATTTTCAACGCGGTCTTCTCGGAACTGTTCCTGCCAACGGACTACGTCCATTTAGGCGCTAAGAATTAATGATTTGAAGAATCATTACACTCAAATAGGTGTCCGGGCCCCTACAACTTGAGTTTGTAACGTCGGCCATCAATATTCGTGACTTGCCTGAATCACCAATTGAGGTTGCGGTAGTTGGTCGGTCAAATGTGGGCAAGTCGTCATTGATCAATGCGCTTGCCAATCGCAAACAACTCGCACGTGTTTCCAATACTCCTGGTCGCACACAGTTGATCAACTTGTTTGAGACACCGGGAGGTGGCACGGTAGTGGACTTGCCGGGTTATGGCTACGCCGCAGCGCCAGGAAATGTGCGCAAGAAGTGGCAGAGCATGATCACGAATTACTTGCTCGACCGCGAGTCACTTGTGATGGTCTTTGCATTAGTTGATGGAGTTATTGGGCCAACCGAACTCGATCAGCAAGTGTTGGGCGAGCTTGAAGAAAATGGAATTCCATTTACGGTTGTGGCTACCAAGCTCGACAAAGTGAAACCATCACAACTCGAGACGCGCAAGCGCGATCTTGCACGCGGCTGCGGTCTCGCTCAAGATGACATTGTTTGGGTGAGTGCAACAACTGGCATTGGCATTGTCAAACTGCGTGCGTCAGTGGGCAATTATCTGAACACTAAAAAGCCGCGCAAATAGTTATCGCGCGTAGGTAACGCCACCGTCTACGACGACGGTTGATCCAACGACATAATCGCCGGCGCGAGATGCCAAATAAATTGCAGCACCAGCCATGTCTTCTGGTGTGCCAATGCGGCCGGATGGAATTGCAGCTGCGATTGCATCACCGTGGTCGCGTGCGATTTTGTTCATGTCGGAAGCAAATGCACCTGGTGCAATTGCGGATACACCAATGCCGTCTTTGATGAGACGCAACGCCATGCGCTTTGTCATATGAATGAGACCGGCCTTGCTACCCGCATATGGGTATGTCTCTTCCAAGTTGGTCGAGATGCCGTCGATGGATGCGATGTTGATGACCTTTGCAAGGTGACCATTCTTTGCTGCAGCAGCGCGGAGTTGTGGCGCGAGTGCTTGGGTGAGAAAGAACGGTGTCTTCAAGTTGAGGTCAACTGTCTTGTCCCATCCACTTTCGGGAAACTCGTCGAAGGCCGCGCCCCATGCGGCGCCAGCGTTATTGACAAGAATGTCAAGAGTCTCTTCGCGTTCAGCAATCTGTGCAGCGAGTGTTTCAATGCCAGCTTGGGTCGAAATATCGCCAGGGAGTGAGATGCACTCACCGTACATGCTGAGATTTTTTGCTGCGGCGTCGCACTGCGCGGCTTTGCGGGCGGTGATATAGACACGAGAACAACCGTGCTCCAAAAATCCTTGGACGATCATGGCGCCGATACCACGAGATCCACCAGTCACGAGTGCTACACGACCATTGAGTGAAAAGATGTCTTTCATCAGAGCAACTGTAGAGGGTGGGTAGTACTCTGCAACGATGCGCAAGAACCCAATGGTTGCAATTTTTCTGACTGTTTTCATTGACTTGCTCGGATTTGGAATATTGATTCCCGTGTTCCCGCTGTCGATCAGCTCGGGATCACCTTTTCGTGTTACCCCCGAAGGTTGGTCGTTTACCCAAGGCTTGATCATGCTTGGCTGGCTGCAAGCGGTCTTTCCGCTTTGCATATTTATTGCCGCACCGATTCTCGGACAGTTGTCTGATCGACATGGTCGCAAGCCGGTCCTCGCGTTTTCCATTTTCGGTACCGCAATTGGCTACGCGCTGTTTGCAATTGGCATTAGTACGGCAAATATTCCACTGCTATTTGCTGCACGCGCCCTGGATGGCGTCACTGGAGGAAACTTGGCAGTTGCGCAAGGCGCGATTGGCGATGTGAGCACCAATGAAAACCGAGCAAAAAACTTTGGCATGCTTGGGGCTGCATTCGGACTCGGATTTATTATTGGGCCGTATCTCGGTGGTCGACTCAGCACACCGGACACAAGTTTTTACGGTTTGTTTGACACCCCAAGTTGGTTTGGTGCAACTACGCCGTTTTGGTTTGCGGCAATCTTGTCACTCGCTAACTGCGCAAGCATTCTCACGATGTTCCCTGAAACATTGAAAGAAAAGTTTCATGGTGGCCGGATCAAAGTAAGTCAGTCGGTGAGCAACGTGATTACTGGATTCAAATCTGACCGCCTTCGAGCTGTGCTGATGGCAAGTTTTTTGTTTAGTGCCGGGTTTACGTTCTTCACCACGTTCTTTGGTGTGTACTTGCGCAACAACTTCAATTTCTCGTCTGCCAAGATCGGTGACTATTTTGCGATCGTCGGTTTGTTCATTGCGGTATCGCAGGCGGTTGTTGTGGCTAAAGTTGCTAAAAAGCTTGCCGACTGGAAAGTGCTGCGGTTCAGCATGTTTGGCCTTGGCGCAATGATGCTCGTATATTTCGTTATTCCAACGACGTCGTCGTATTACTTGTATCTTGTCATCCCATTTTTCACATTGTTTAACGGTTTGACGATGGCCAATATGTCGAGTCTGATCAGTCGTTCTGCTGAAATGGGTCAACAAGGCCAAGCAATGGGCATTTATTCGAGCGTGTCGAGCCTCGCTCAAGTGCCGGCCTCGATTTTGGTTGGGTACATCACCAGCGACATCACGTCGAGCCAACCACTGTTTGTCTCATCGGCATGCATCATTCTTGGTGGAGCCGTGTTCTTCGTGTTGTTTAAACCAAAATATGTAGTGGAGGTTGCTCATGCCTAGTGACAGAATGCTGAAAACAATGAATGCTGTGCACCGCCTCATCCTCGGTGTCACACGCGGCAAAGCAGGTTGGACCGCAGGCAACATGCCCGTGCTCGAACTGACAACCATTGGCCGCAAGAGTGGTGAACCACGAAGTTGTTTGTTGACTTCGCCCATACAAGAGAATGGTGAGATTGTGATCGTTGCGTCGCGTGGCGGCGACGACCATCACCCAGCTTGGTATCTCAATTTGCTCGAGACACCACAAGTGTAGGTGTCATATAAAGGTGCACCTCACAAAATCATGACTGCCCGCACAGCCAACTCGGAAGAACGCGCACGCATGTGGCCAGTAGTCGCAGGCGCGTATAAGGGCTACGCGGGCTATCAAGAAAAGACATCGCGCGAGATTCCGTTAGTAATCCTTTCCGAATCCTAAACCCGCTTGGCGCTCTGACTAGGTCGACAAATCGACCAGACGGGTAGCATGGGGATATGCCAAAGCCCGGAATGCACTCAGGAATAACCACAGACGACGCAATGAACTTGGCCATGTCGGCCAAAGCGGTTCCGTTATTTGAAGCCGTCAAAACATTTATTCAAAATGAGATCGATCCGATCACTGCAGAGTATTTTCGGCTTGGCGAGGGACGGCCCGACCGCTGGCAATATGGCAAGGGTCAACTTGAGTTACTCAATTCGGTGAAAGCAAAAGCCAAGAAGGCTGGTTTATGGAACTTCTTTTTGCCAAACGCCGAGACTGGTGAAGGTTTGTCAAACCTTGACTATGCCTACATTGCAAATGAGTTAGGCAAGAACCCACTTGCATCAGAGTGTTTGAATTGCAGTGCTCCTGACACTGGCAACATGGAAGTGCTGGAGCGAGTTGGCACCCCAGAGCAAAAGAAGCGTTGGCTCGAGCCGCTGCTTGCTGGCGAAATTCGTTCTGCATATGCGATGACCGAACCAGACGTGGCGTCATCGGATGCAAAGAATCTTGAGTGTCGTGCGGTGAAGGATGGCGACGAATGGCTCATCAACGGTGAGAAGTTTTATATCTCTGGCGCGGGTGACCCACGCTGCAAGATATTGATTTGCATGCTGCGAACAAGCCAAGATGGACCGCCACACGGCAGGCATTCACAAATACTCGTGCCGATGAACACCCCAGGAGTTGAAATCCTTGGGCATATGGAAGTATTTGGCGAAGACGATGCGCCTCACGGCCACATGCACTTACGTTTCACCGACGTACGTGTGCCAGCAAGCAACATGTTGCTGGGTGAAGGTCGTGGTTTTGAGATCAGCCAAGTTCGTTTAGGACCAGGACGTATTCATCACTGCATGCGCTCGATTGGTGCAGCAGAGCGTGCGCTCGAACTTATGGTGCAGCGTGGGCTGAGCCGTGAAGCTTTTGGCAAGCCAATTGCACGACTTGGAAAAAATACGGAAGTGATTGCTAAGGCACGCATTGAGATTGAAGCGATGCGCTTGATGGTGCTGCGTGCAGCAAAAGCCATGGACACACTCGGCAATGCCGAGGCACGCATTTGGGTGAGCGCAGTAAAAGCAATGGTTCCCGAGCGCGTATGCAAGATCATTGATGAAGCAATTCAAGTTTTTGGTGGGGCAGGCGTCTCACAATGGACTCCACTTGCACGCATGTATGCAGGTCAGCGCACATTGCGACTTGCCGATGGCCCTGACGAAGTGCACTGGCACGTTGTTGGCCGAGCAGAAATTGCTCGCTACGAAGGTGAAGTGAGCCCGCCGATGAAGGGCGAATAAAACTTAAAAGCGGGTTTTTGGTGACACGGTCAACCGTGGATCGCTGACGATAATTCCTTCGAGTGCCTTGTCGATTGCCGTCAAGATTGCTGGCTCAAGCACAATGTTTGCGGCTTTCACGTTGTCGTCGAGTTGATCTGGGCGAGTGGCGCCAACAATTGCTGATGCAATATTTTTGTTTTGCAATACCCACGCGATTGCCATCTGCGCCATCGTGATGCCAGCCTCTGCCGCAATTGGTTTGAGCTCTTGTACTTTTGTCAGCGTGTCATCAGTGAGCCAGCGCGAGATGAAGTTTTTGCCGCTCAACTCGTCGGTTGCTCGTGATCCTTCTGGCGGTGGTTGACCAGGGAGGTACTTGCCCGTGAGCACACCTTGAGCCATTGGTGACCATACGATCTGTGAAAGTCCTTCGCGCTCACTTGCTGGCACAACCTCTTGGTCAATTACGCGCCACAGCATCGAGTACTGAGGTTGGTTAGAAATGAACGGCACGTGTAGTTCGCGCGCAAGTTCTGCACCACGGGTGATCTGATCGGCATCCCACTCGGATACACCTATATACAGGGCTTTTCCTTGACGCACGATGTCGGCAAATGCAAGCATCGTTTCTTCAAGCGGTGTTTCCACGTCGTAGCGATGGGCTTGATACAAATCGACATGATCCATATTGAGACGCTTGAGTGAAGCATCGATCGAGTGCATGATGTGTTTGCGCGATAGGCCACGATCGTTAACACCACCCCCAGTTGGGAAATAGACCTTGGTAAATACTTCGATGCTTTCGCGTGACACACCAGCAAGTGCACGACCAAGCACGGCTTCGGCGCGAGTGCCCGCGTAAACATCTGCTGTGTCAAACGTGGTGATGCCGAGTTCGAGTGCGCGCTTGACGCATGCGTTAGCAGCATCTTCTTCTACTTGGCTGCCATGCGTGATCCAGTTGCCATAACTAATTGCTGAGACTTTGAAGCCACTTCGGCCGAGGTATCTAAATTCCATTCCGTAAATCTACGGTGCGATGGCCACTTCACTCGTACTGGCTGGCCGTCGCAGATACTTTGGTCCAACAAGCACACATCCAAGGCACACAAGCGTGAACATAGTGATGCCCGTAGCAACAAATGCAGTTTGCCGCCCATAGTGCTCGTACACACTGCCTGCTGTCATGGCAACAATTCCGCCGGTGAGTGTTTGGATTCCGCCGAGCAAACCAGATGCACCCGCTTGACGCTCTGGCGGAGCAACTTGAGCAACGGCGATGCCGGTACCAGTGACGGTGAGTGCATCGAGCGCCGACTGAGTGACGCCGATGCCGAGCATCCAATATGGGCTACCAATGAATCCGTACGACGTCATATAAAAAGCGCCAAGCGCGAGACCGAACGCACTGACACGAAAGGGACCATATTTTTGTGCGATGGTGCCGCCAACTGTTGCAAACAAAATCCAAGGCATTCCGAAAATTGAGATGCCAGCGTTACCAACCCAATTAGGCGCGCCCATGTCGTCCATCATCACTACCCAGAGTGGATCAAACACGCCGATCATCACGTATAACGCAACGCCAATGAGTATTGCGCCAGTGAGTGGTCTGATGCGCAACAAGTCGATAGCAAAGCGTTCGGTGGTGCGATCTTCGGCAGGAGTTTCTTCAATCTCTTCACGTGCGATCAACGCAACCATCACGATAAGGATTGCTGCGATGATCAGGAAAGGCGCTGCTAAACCAAATGTGCCAACAGTGAGGGCAGAAATGATTGGTCCAAGTGCAAAGCCACCAACTTCAAAGGCGACGCCGCGACCCAAGTTGGTTCCCATGTTTTCCCGGTCACTGACAATCACGATGCGCTTGATTGCAGGGATTGCGATGCCGGCTCCGATGCCCATCAACACACGGCCACAAATAAAGCCGGTCATTGATGAGCCGTATGCCATCACGACAGCACCCACCACATTGGCCGCAACCCCCCACGTCATTAAGCGACGCGCGTGACCCTTGTCGGCATAAGGAGCAATAGTCAACTGCGCTACAAAAGAAGTAAAGAATCCGGCAGCGACGATGATGCCAAGGCCTGTTTCCTGAATGCCAAATTGATCGCGCCAGTCGTCGAGCATCGTGAACATGACGCCGTATCCAGCGGCAAGAAAACCCATTGCAATCTGCAAAATATTGATCAATCGCTTATGGGCCACCGAGCCACACTAGACCAATAGTGATTGTCCGTAGGATGTTGATATGGATGTCGCAGTTGTCGATTATCAATCACCGGATGCACCGAAACGTTTTACCGAGTCGTTGCGCAACACCGGTTTTGCAGTGCTCACCAATCATCCAGTGCAGTACGACATGGTGCAACGATTGCAAAACGAGTGGCTCAATTTTTTTCGCACAGGCAACAAGTGGGATTACTTGCCAGGCGAAGGTGGACAAGACGGATACCGACCTCTCGAAGAAGCCGAACAAGCAGTTGGTGCTGCACTCCCCGATATCAAAGAGTATTTTCACTGGTATCCATGGGGTCGTCAGCCAACTGTTGAGTCTGCAAGTGCGGCCGCCATGTATCAAGCTGGCTGGTCGCTTGCTGCAGAGTTGTTGACATGGGTGGAAGCAAATACACCAAGCAGCATTTCCAAATCTTTTTCGATGCCACTTTCCGAAATGATCGTTGGTACGAAGCGAACTCTTTTACGAATTTTGCATTATCCACCACTGAAGGGAAACGAGCCAGTTGGCTCGGTGCGTGCGGCAGCCCACGAAGACATCAACATGATCACTGTGTTGCCGGCGGCCAACGAGCCTGGTTTGCAAGTGCGCGACCTAGATGGCAAGTGGCACGACGTGCCGTGTGACCCGGGCAGTGTGGCGATCAATGCTGGCGACATGCTCAAATATGTGACCGGCGGTTATTACCCGAGCACAACTCATCAAGTGATTAATCCGGTTGGTGAATCAGCAACGAGATCGCGTGTTTCGACACCATTGTTTTTGCACCCAGCGGACGACGTGTTGATTGCCGAAAACAAAACAGCATTTGATTTTTTGCGCGATCGCATTAAAGAAATTGCGGGCGTTGAGCTGACAAAGGATTAACTATATGCAAGATGTAAAGACGCAGTCATTCATTAATGGCGAGTGGGTGGGTTCTGCAAACCAGATTGATGTGCTCAACCCAGCAACCGGCAAGTCGCTTGCAAGTGTTGCCAATGCATCAATAGCCGATTGTTTGCTCGCAGTAGACGCTGCCGATGCAGCATTTGTTTCGTGGCGTGCAACTGCACCGCGCGTGCGTGCGGAAATCTTGCGCAAAGCATTCGAGATCATGATTGCTGAACAAGAACAACTGGCACGTTTGATCACGCTCGAGATGGGCAAAATACTTGCTGACTCGCGAGCAGAAGTGGCTTATGCTGCAGAGTTTTTTAGGTGGTTTAGCGAAGAAGCAGTGCGCATCGACGGCGATTACCGACGCGCGCCAGGTGGCGCCAATTGGCTGATGGTCTCTAGGCAACCAGTTGGTGTGGCACTGCTTGCAACACCATGGAATTTTCCGGCCGCAATGGCGACGCGCAAGATTGGGCCAGCGCTTGCGGCAGGTTGCACAGTGGTGCTGAAGCCAGCGCAAGACACGCCGCTCACCGCACTTGCAATCGCCGATGTGTTGCAGCGTGCAGGTGTGCCAGCTGGTGTAGTCAATGTTGTTGTTACAAACCCATCGGGCCCAGCTGTTGCAGCGATGATGGATTCTGGCAAGGTGCGCAAACTGAGTTTTACGGGTTCAACAAAAGTTGGTTCGATTTTGCTTGCACAAGCAGCACCACGAATAATCAACTGCAGCATGGAATTGGGTGGCAATGCGCCGTTTCTTGTGTTTGGTGATGCCAATGTTGATGCAGCCGTTGATGGAGCGATGCTCGCAAAGATGCGCAATGGCGGTGCGGCATGCACTGCGGCAAATCGTTTCTACGTGCATGACTCAGTGCTCGCAGAATTTACCGACAAGTTGACTGCGCGCATGTCGGCACTTGTGTTGGGCGATGGACTTGATGCCTCAACCACACTGGGCCCGCTCGTGTCTCGCGCCGAACAAGAATCAGTGGCAAAAATGGTGGATGGCGCAGTGAGCAGGGGAGCAAAAGTGTTGTGTGGTGGCAAGTCGGTGACGACGCCAGCATTTGGATACCAGGCCACAGTGTTGGCCAATGTTTCACCGGATGACGAAATTTTGAAAGACGAAATTTTTGGACCAGTTGCGCCGATAGTTGCATGCAGCGATGACGCCGAGATGGTGCTACTTGCCAACGATGTTGAATACGGACTAGTGAGCTATGTATTTACCCGCGATGCCGCAAAAGGTATGCGCGTTGCCGAGTCGTTGGAGGCTGGAATGATCGGCTTCAATCGAGGAATTGTTTCGGATCCTGCTGCACCATTTGGTGGAGTCAAGGCATCGGGTATTGGTCGCGAAGGCGGCCACGACGGGTTACTCGCGTTCTTGGAAACCAAGTACGTCGCTGGCAACTGGTAGAGCATTTGCTCGGGCAATCGAGAGCGCCCACCAAAACATCCCGAACTGCAACGGCAATCGACCATACGCAACAAGTTGGTCACTGAGTGCGTGATCGCGCCAATCCCACGCCATATAAAGGTTGGCTGGGTAGACCGCAACAAATATTGCGAATGCTGCAAATGCTGCGCGACGACGAGTTGCACTCATGAGCAGACCTAGACCGGTACATATTTCGCCAATGCCACTGATGTAGGTCCAAAATCGTTCGCTCGGTGGCAACCATGGTGGAACGATGTTGTCAAAAAAGGTTGGATTGGCAAAGTGCATTACCCCTGCCGTCAATAAGAATGCGGCCATGATTCGGGCGCTGGTTGCAGCAGGTTGTTGTTTAGTCACGCATTCAGTGTGACATGGCTAGGTATTCCACGATGGACTGCTGGCATCTGTGACAATGGAATTAGTGAGTGATCAAATTGACATCAAAACCAACTGGCTCGACCCAAATGCCCTAGATCAGGTGCGTGGGCAGGTGCCGCTTGTATACGTAGATGCCGTGCCCGTGCGCGTTGACGAAATGGGCCAAGTTACATCTGTCGGCATGTTGTTGCGCCAGGCACCCGACGGCAGCATCAGTCGCACGGTGGTATCGGGACGGGTGTTGTTGGGCGAACGAATTCGTGAGGCGTTATTGCGACATCTCGAAAAAGACCTCGGGCCGCTTGCGCTTCCGCAAATTCCCCCAGAGCCAGCACCATTTACTGTCGTCGAATACTTTCCAGACCCGACCATCAGCGGTTTTCACGACCCACGCCATCATGCAGTGAGCCTCGCGTTTGTTGTGCCGGTGTCGGGCGATTGCCAACCGAGTCAGCAAGCCCTCGATCTCGGATGGTTCTCACCTGAACAAGCAGTGAGTGAACAAATGCGTAAGGAAATGACGAGCGGGCACGACCGCTTAATCAGGCTTGCATTGGCCTCAGTCGGTCAACTGCCCTAAGGGCTACAAAGCCTTGTAGCGATTGGATTTTCTGCGCTTTACTACGACGCGCGGACCGGTCTGGGCATCGTGTCGACGCAGGTGTGGTGGGGGTGAAACGACCGTTGTGTTGGCATCGACAACAAGCGTGATGCCGCTGTCATCGATATTTCCTGGTTCGCTAGCGGCCTCAATGACAACCGCGGCCTCTTCTTTTGGTTTTCGGCCGAGCAGTTTGTCAAATACCAGCATGCCGCCTGCCAACATTGCACCGACTGTGCCGTATCGCTGAGCCGCACGTCGAACCATGGCGTTATCTTGGTTGGTAACAAACTCATCGTCGCCAGGTTTCTCATTCACGTCTTTCAAACTAACGGTATATCCCTCACACTGGTAGGCAGTGTGAATAATCTTTACTTGTGCTCATCGGCAACAAGGTCCAACACGACGCAGCAGCATTACGCACTGCGTTATTGGGCAAGAAGATGGTCCGATTTGAAGCACCACAGATGGACAGCATTGTGCCTCAGGTGGGTCACACGATAGAAGAAGTTCGCAATCTTGATAAGAGCATTGAGATTATTTGGGACAACGGCATCGTGCTCAATACCCGAATGAAGATGACGAGTTCATGGGACGTGTATCGCAAAGGTGACACGTGGCGAAAGAATGCAAAGCACGCAGATGTTTTGATTGATGTGCAAGATTGGGTTGCGGTGTGCTTTGATACGCCAGAGATCGACGTGTATCACGACTTTGATCCTCGGCGTCACCCGATACTTGGCAAACTTGGACCAGACCTCGCACATCTTGATGCCGACATCGAAGAAGCTGTTGATCGAATGATGGAGTACGAAGAGCGCGATGAGACAGTTGCCGACGTGCTACTTGATCAACGAGTTGTTCGCGGAGTGAGCAATGTATTTCGTTGTGAGATTTTGTGGGCGTGCGAGTTGCACCCATATGCCAATATCGGAACTCTCAAGCGTGCCGAGTGCCGAGAATTGCTCACGCTTGCTCATGAGATGTTGCAAAATGCCGATGTGTCGTCGGACAATTTGGCAATTTATGGCCGACAGGGCAAATCATGTGTACGTTGCGCCGATCTGGTGAAGGTCAATCATCACGGCGAAGCAAACCGGGTGTTGTATTGGTGTGCAGGTTGTCAAACTGCTCACGAGCCGCTCGTGCGACCAAACTTTACGCCGTTATATATTGAGCGCGATGCAAGTATGGGTGACAGTCACCCTGCTGCGAAGCAATTTATGAACGAAATTATTTCGCTCCGCGATGCTGGCTAGTAAGCAAAACTAAAAACTAAGCCCGACCCATAATTCTGTCGACATCAATGATCACGGCGACTCGATTGTCGCGCTCTTTTGGATCTTGATATCGCTGCGCGTAGCCAGCGACTGCTCGACGCACTTCGTCTGGGTCATTGTCTATCGTTGCAAGACGCACGGTCCCTTCAAGCGTGAGCCAACGTCCGCCGTCGACTTGTGAAACTGCAGCTCGTCCACCACGCGCTGCGTTCAGTGCTTTTTGTGCAGTTGAAAAAGTGATCACGCGTGCTCGGCATGTTGAGGCGTCGTAACTAAAACCGACTGCAACGACATGTGGTGAGCCATCTTGCCGCAGTGTTGTGAGCGTTGCAAGATGACGTTCGGTCAAGAACTGCAACATCTCGGGAGTGATCTCTGATGGTTTCATAATTATGTAGTTGCTATGGATTGCATGATGTCGACTTTGGTGGCGCGTCGTGCTGGATACACCGCAGCCAGTACGCCAACTATAAATGACAACACCAAAATCCAGATGGTGGCGGCAATCGGCAAACTGAACGCCGAGGCACCCGAGTCGGCCAAGATAAGTATGAGCACAAAGCCCATCACGACACCAAGTACAACGCCAACGATTGCGCCAAACATGCTCGTGATAACGCTTTCCCAACGCACGGTTGTGCGCACCTGCGAGCGGGTCATGCCGATGGCGCGCAGCAGACCGATCTCGCGCTTACGCTCAAACACCGACAATAACAAAGTGATGACGATGCCAACGATTGCAATGATGATTGAGAGACCGAGTAGACCATAAATCAATCCAAGAATCTGATTGATTTGTCCAGATTCGGCATCAATGAATTCATCGCGGCTCTGCAGCGTGCCAAGACCCTTGTCGGTTGAGGCAGCAGCGAGGGCATCGTAAACCTGATCGTTGTTTGCTCCGCTGGTGAGTCGAATATAGATGTTGGTATCAAACAAGTTGTTGAGAGTTCCTTCAAACAACGCTCGGCTAACAACGTACGAGCCACCAAATCCGCTGGATGCAAATGTTCCCTCCACTGTGACGGTTTTTTGGGTGCCATCAACCATTGCAACATCAATAGTTGAGCCAATCGTCCACCCCTTGGCAAGAGCACGAGTATCACTGACGAGGATTCCGTTTGCCGAAAGTTTTGACTGATCGCCCTGCACCATGTTGAATGTGATGAGACCGCTTGCAGTTGCAGGGTCGATGATTATTACAAATTTGCCTGAGCCATCAAGGTTTACCGAAGTAAAACCGAGACCAGTTGCCTGTGCTACGCCTGGAATAGCAGCAAGTTCTAGAGCGAGTGATGGTGCGAGGCCGCCAAATTGGCGATTGGCCGAACTGACGATGTAATCGCCCTGAAATTGATCGCCGATCGTAGTGCGCACTTCGCTGCGCACACTTGCCGCAAATACGGTCATGGCAGTAACGAGTGCAACGCCGATGAGCACAGGTGCAGCCGTGCGAGCGGTTCGTTTTGGATTGCGCGCCGCATTTTGTCGAGCCATCGCACCTGTAACACCGCGAAGTTTTTCGATTGGACGACCAAGACTCAGCGCAACTGGTTTTGCAATTCCTGGTCCGATGATGAGTACACCTGCAAACACCAAGAGCACACCAATGCCGAGCAGAACATTTGTCGCACCTGCAGCGGTGGCAGTAATGGCGCCAGCACCGAGCAACATTGCTACAACACCAATTGTTACGCGGCGCTTCACACTTCCAACATTCTCAAGTGCTGTATCGCGCAAAGCAGCTAACGGGGGAACGCGACCTGCTCGCAGTGCAGGAAGAATCGCAGACAGAATCGTGATAACAGTGCCGACAATCATGGTGAGCACGATTCGATTTGTTTGAATCGTGAGACCAGTTGTTGGTAACTCGATACCAAACGCATTGAGCATGGCGCTCAACCCGCGCGAGAGTCCAATGCCCGACAAAAATCCGAGTGCAGATCCAAGAAGTCCGATGATCAGTGCTTCAACCATCATCGCGACGACAACTTGGCGCTTGTTGGCACCAATGGCACGCATCAATGCGTTCTCTTTGAGACGTTGTGCGGTGGTGATTGAAAATACGTTGTAGATCACGAAACAACCAATGCCTAAAGCTATGAATGAAAATGCGGTGAGAAACAGAGTGAGAAAGCTCAGTACGGCACCAATTTGGTCTTGTGTCTCTTGAGTGATCTGTGCACCAGTAATCGTCTCGAGTTTGTCGGCAGGCGAAAGTGCCGCGTTGATTGCAGAAGTAAGTTGCTCGTCACTGACCGTTCCATCACCTTGTACCAAGAATGCATCGACAAAACCAGGCTTGAGTAAAAACTCTGACGCGGTTGGTTGGTCGAACAACGCAAAAGTTGCTCCACCTGGAGAACTGACGTCGCCGTAGTTGACAATGCCAACCATCGCAAATTCGCGACTGCCTGATTGGGCATTGATGCGCACGGTGTCGCCAAGCACAAACTTGCTCGCCTTGGCAGTTGCTTTGTCCATGACCATTTCGGTTGGGCCGACTGGTAGACGACCGTCCTCAATATTCCACAATCCTGCAACACTTGCTGAGGCGATGCCACCAAATGTTGGTGGTCCGTTGTCTGCACCAATGGGCTTGCCGTCTTTGCCGATGATGCGCGCATAACCCTGTACATCAGGTGCTGCATCTTTTACTCCTGGCACGCTGAGCACGGTTTCAAGTGCACTGATGGGTGCAGATCCGCGTTGTTCACCGCCAAATTCGGCTTCGACAAAACTAGACGAACGAACATATGCATCGACATCTTTAAATACGTCGGAAAACAGTCTGTCAAATGTGGAGTTGAGCGTGTCTGAGAAAATATACGTTCCGGCCAGGAAGCCTGTTCCAAGAATGATGGCAAGCGAGGTAAGAAAAAGTCGGCCTTTGCGAGCAAGGGTCATTTTGAGTGAAAGTCGGAACACGGCGGTTATTCTCCGAGATGCTTGAGATAGTCGAGCACGCGATCTGGTGTTGGCTCAAACATTTCCCCAGCGATCTTGCCATCTTTCAAAAACACGATACGATCGGCATAACTTGCCGCCACGGCATCGTGGGTAACCATCACAATGGTTTGACTCAAATCGGTCACAGCGCGTCGCATGAACCCGAGCACCTCACCACCAGTTTTTGAATCCAAGTTGCCAGTTGGTTCATCAGCAAAAATGATTGCGGGCTCGCTTGCAAGTGCGCGAGCAACAGCAACGCGTTGCTGTTGTCCACCAGAGAGTTCGCTTGGTCGGTGTTCGAGCCTGTCACGCAGTCCAATTGCGTCAATCACCTTTTCTATCCAAGAAGCATCACCTTTTAGCCCACCGAGTGAGAGTGGGAGGACAATGTTTTCTTTGGCATTGAGGGTTGGGATCAGATTGAAAGCTTGAAAAATGAAACCAATTTGTTCACGACGTAACTGAGTCAGTGCCTTATCGCTGAGCCCACCCAAGTCAATGCCATTGATAGATACTGAACCCTTGGTGAGTGAGTCGAGACCCGCCATGCAATGCATCAATGTTGACTTGCCCGAACCGCTTGGGCCCATGATTGCTGAGAAGTGACCCTTCTCAAACTGGATCGTGACATCGTCGAGGGCGCGCACTTCGCTGTCGTCGTGACCATAGATCTTGCTGACGTTTGTTGCGCGTGCGGCTGGCGAATCCGTGCTCGCAACCGGTGGAGGGAAAGAGGCTGAGGAATTATTCATGTTCCACAGCCTACGACCCGATAACTGCTGGCGTTAGTCGTGCTTACTTTGGCTGTGCCAAGGTTCGTAGGTAGGGCTTGATTGTTTTCCAGCCACTAGGGAACAATGTTTTTGCCTCATCGTCAGTAACTGCAGCGCCGATGATGACGTCTTTGCCATCTGTCCAGTTGGCTGGCGTTGCAACCTTGAACTTTGCGGTGAGTTGCAACGAGTCAATGACGCGGAGCACTTCGTCGAAGTTGCGGCCTGTTGAGGCTGGATAAGTGATGGTGAGTTTCACTTTCTTGTCAGGTCCGATCACGAACACGCTACGCACCGTAAATGTGTCGTTGGCGTTTGGGTGAATCATGTCGTACAAGTTGCTGACAGTGCGATCTGAGTCGCCGATCATCGGGAAATTCACTGGAGTACCTTGCGTCTCACCAATGTCGCTTTCCCACTTTTCGTGCAACTCAACACTGTCAACCGAGAGACCGATTACTTTGACGTTGCGCTTATCAAACTCTGGCTTGATCTTGGCGACGTAACCGAGTTCGGTGGTGCAGACCGGTGTGAAATCTTTTGGATGGCTAAACAACACGCCCCATGAGTCGCCAAGCCAGTCGTGAAACTTGATCTCACCTTGCGTGGTTTGGGCGGTGAAGTCTGGGGCAATATCTCCGAGACGAACTGACATGAGGGGCTCCTTGGTTTGGTCGCCCAGTTGGGCAACTTGCTATGGGGCAGTCAGCATATCGGAAACCCGACCAAACTTGTCAACTTTGAGAGATGTCGATTCCAAAAGCCTTTTTGAACTCGATCGCGTAATCTGCGTCACTCTCGACTGCTCCGAGGGCGATCCAGTCAGCATCGCTCATCTTGGCGCGACCATTAATGAACTCGTGGCCGCCCCACGAACATGGGTATCGCAATTGGGGTGTATCGGTGGTGATGGCGTGATGAATCAGTGCGCCAACTTCGGTTGGGTCGGTGGCGTGCGGAATACCTGCGGCATAAAACTGCAACATGCGTCGGTAATGCGAGTCGTATGCGCCACTTGCGTTCGGAGCGTCAAGATTTTTCATAAAAATCGACGATTTGGTGATGCCTGGTTCGATCATGACGACACGAATACCAAACGGTGCAACTTCGTGTGCAAGACCTTCGGTGAGTCCTTCAAGCGCCCACTTTGAAGTGACGTATGGCGATTGCGCAACAGCCGCGATGCGACCGACAATTGAGGAAATATTAATGATTGTGCCACTTTTGGTTGCGCGCATTTGCGGCAGCACTTGTTGCGTGCAGCGCACAACACCAACGACGTTGACATTGAACGAATCAAAATATTGCTCGGGTGTCGTTTCTTCGGTGACACCGTTGCCACCGATGCCTGCGTTGTTGATAAGAACGTCAATGCGGGGGGATGCTCGAAAAATATCGGCAAAACCTTGGCGCACGGACGCGTCATCAGCGACATCCATCTCGACCAGCTCTATCGCTACGCCAAGTTTCTCGGCAAGTGCCATGAGTTTGGCCGCTTTGTCGAGACTGCGCACGGTGCCAAACACCCTGAAACCCTGCTGGGCTAGGTAGATGGCGGTAGCTCGACCGATACCCGAGTTGGCCCCTGTAACGACGGCGACTGGCTGTGGCTTAGATGTTTGTTGATCGCTCATCTGCTCAGCATATTGCGTAGTTACTGTGAGAATTTCTTCACTATGCGTCAGTGAGAGGCCAGCAAGTAACCTCCGCGCATGGCTCATGCGCACACACCTCCATCAAATCTTCCCCTCTCCATCGGCACATTGCGTGCATCGGGGTGGCAATCATTTCCGGTCAAAGAAGAGTTGCGACGTAATGCAGTCAAGCGCATTGCCGCAGGACTTCCATTATTTGAAGGTGTGCTTGGTTACGAAGACACGGTGATGCCGCAACTTGAAAATGCGTTGCTCGCAGGTCACGACGTCATTTTTCTGGGTGAGCGCGGTCAGGCAAAGACGCGCATCATTCGTTCGCTCACCGGATTGTTGGATGATTGGATGCCAATCATCGCAGGCAGCGAGATCAACGATGATCCGTTCAACGCTGTGTCACGTCATGCGCGCGAGTTGGTAGCGACGCATGGTGACGACACACCCATTGCGTGGGTGCACTCGAGCGATCGCTACGGAGAAAAACTTGCTACTCCAGATACTTCGGTCTCAGATTTGATTGGTGAAGTCGACCCGATCAAAGTTGCTGAGGGCCGCTATTTGTCGGATGAACTCACGATTCATTACGGTCTCGTACCGCGCACTAATCGCGGCATTTTTGCGATCAATGAATTGCCCGACTTAGCCGAGCGAATTCAGGTCGGCTTGCTCAACGTGCTCGAAGAGCGCGACGTACAGATTCGTGGCTACAAAATTCGGTTGCCACTCGACGTCATGCTCGTGGCTTCTGCAAACCCAGAGGACTACACCAATCGCGGTCGCATGATCACGCCGCTCAAAGACCGTTTTGGCAGCCAAATTCGTACGCACTATCCACTCGAGGTCGCAACCGAAATGGACATCGTGCGACAAGAAGCGCGACCATCATCGATCGGCGATGTGCAAGTGCAGTGGCCCGAATTTATGGAAGAAATCATCACGACAGTTAGTCACGTTGCCCGCTCGAGTTCGCAGGTCAACCAACGCAGTGGTGTGAGCGTGCGTTTGTCGGTAAGCAACTACGAGACATTGGCTGCAAATGCCGTGCGCCGCGCGCTTCGTGTGGGCGAACGTGATGTTGCTCCACGCGTGAGCGATCTTGCAGCGCTTGCGGCATCCACTTCGGGCAAGATCGAAATTGAAAGCATGGAAGAGGGGCGTGAGTCTCAGATTCTTGAAAATTTTGTCAAGGCAGCAGTGTTGCAAGTGTTTAAAAAACGGGTTTCCTCGGCAAAAATCGGCGAAGTAATTGCGTTGTTTGAGGGCGGCGTGATTGCCCACGTCGGAGAAGACATCGCATCCGCTCAATATATTGAACTCTTCAACCAAGTTCCACCACTGCGCGAACTTGTTGTGGCTGCAGTTGGCAACCATGAGTCTGTTGCACAAATTGCAAGCGGTGTGGAGTTTGTTTTAGAGGGATTGCACCTGTCGAAGCGGCTAAACAAAGATGAGTCTGGTTCGCGCGCAACATATCGTTCGCGAACGTAATACTCAGAAGATAACGCGTGCGAAATCGTTAGCCAACGAATGGCGAGCGAGTCCAAAAGTCGTTGATGTCGTAACGACCGTCAATCAATGGCTCACCTGCGAGTGACACCACTTCAATCGGCTGAGAAAAACCCGGCAAGTTAACCGAGTTATGTGGCACCGAATACACGCCCACTGGCAAAACTGTGGCCTGGTCTGCAGGGATAAGCGTGCCGATGCCAACCGCCGCATCGCAGAGTCGCGCTGCCAAGTTTGGTGCATCTCCGATGTAGTCCTGACCTTCAAACAACATGGTGTCGCCTGTGGCGATACCGATGCGCAATGAAAGTGGTGCGCAGGCAGTAACTGCATGGCGTTGCAGTTCCATTGCGAAAGTGATTCCATCGAGTGCTTTTACGGCCACTGCCATCAGACCATCACCGAGATATTTGTCGATGCGCACGCCTTGATGCGAACCAACGGCTCGTGCAACCCCGCGAAACTGAGTGAGCAACTGCGCGGCAGCACCATCTCCAAAACTCTCGGTGTAATTGGTGAACCCCGAGAGGTCAACGAAAATGAACGTTCTTCCGAAGCGCATACTGAGTCTCAGCATAGGGGTGTGACCGATGTCTTGCCACAGTGGTGAGTACTAATATTCGGCCATGCCATCGAAGTTCACATATTCGCGTTGGGACGGCTCGCAACGAGGCTTTGACCTCGATGCAGAGGGGCTCTTAAGCGAGCTCGCTGACGATTTGCTGTACCACGGCGATGTCAACAGTGCGCTGCGCAAGGCCATGCAAGATGGAATGCGCGACATCAACGGCGACCGCATTGCTGGTATGCGTGAATTGATTGAACGACTGCGCGAAAAGCGTGAATCAATTCAGGAACGCGGAGATCTTGGCGGAGTGTATTCAGAAATTGCTGACGAACTCAATGATGTCGTAGACGAAGAACGCCACGCGATCGAGAACTACACCACTGAGGCAAAGAACTCTGGTGATCAACGTCGAGCAGAAATGGCAGAGCAGTCGGCGATGGATCGAAATTTTCGGCTGGACATGTTGCCTGCAGACTTGGCAGGCAAGATTGCCGAACTGCAGCACTACGACTTTCAATCCAAGCAGGCACAACAGCGATTTGAGCAGTTGATCGAGAAGTTGCGCGAGCAATTGATGCAACAGCATCTCGACCAGATGTCTGGAGAGATGCAAAAACTCACTCCCGCCGACATGCAACGAATGAAAGACATGATGGCCGAACTCAACGCAATGCTTGAGCGTCGTCAGCAGGGTGAGGATCCGAAGTTTGAAGAATTCATGAAAAATTTCGGCGACTTTTTTCCCGAGAATCCAGAAACGCTCGATGAACTTCTTGAGATCATGGCGCAACGCATGGCTGCGGCACAGGCGATGCTCAACTCGATGACTCCTGAGCAACGAGCACAGTTGCAACAGCTCTCCGAGCAACTTCTTGAAGACATGGATCTGCGATGGCAGATGGATCAGCTGTCAAAAAATCTGCAATCGATGTTTCCGCAGGCCGGATGGCAAAAAAGTTACGATTTTTCGGGTCAAGACCCGATGGGCTTTGGTCAGGCCATGCAGTCGATGCAAGAACTCTCCGAATTAGACCAGTTAGAAAACTTGATAAAAAATGCCACAAATCCTGCTGCTTTGGCCGAAGCCGATTTGGACAGGGTGCGTGAATTGCTCGGCGACGATGCCGCAAAATCACTCGAGAAACTGTCGCAATTAACCCAGATGATGAAGGATGCAGGGCTCATCGACCAGTCGGATGGGCGCCTACAACTCACACCTCGGGGCATCAGGCAACTTGGTGCCAAGGCTCTGCAAGATCTGTTTGGCAATCTGTCGAAAGACATGATTGGTCAACATCAGATCGACAAGATCGGCACTGGCCACGAACGTGCCAACGATACAAAACCATACGAGTTTGGTGACTCGTTTCGACTCGACCTTCATGGCACCTTACGCAATGCATTGCGACGCGGTGGACCAGGGTTGCCGATCAAACTTTCGCAAGATGATTTTGAGATCGAACGAATGGAGCACTCAACTCGATCGTCAACTGTGCTCCTGCTCGACCTTTCATTGTCGATGCCAATGCGCGACAATTTTTTGCCTGCCAAAAAGGTGGCAATGGCTCTGCATCACCTGATTTCATCCCAATTTCCACGGGATTATTTGGGTGTTGTTGGGTTTGGTGCAACGGCCCGCGAACTAGCCGCCGAGCGCATTCCAGAAGTCAGTTGGGACTTCTCGTATGGCACAAATATGCACCACGCATTCACCTTGGCGCGCAAATTACTTGCACGTCAGACTGGCAACAAGCAGATCATCATGATTACCGATGGCGAGCCAACTGCGCATGTGATGTCATCTGGCGAGATATTTTTTAATTATCCACCAGTGCGTGAGACGGTTGAAATCACACTTCGTGAGGCATTGCGATGCACAAAGGAAGCAATTCGGATTAATACTTTTATGTTGGATGCTGACAATGGTTTACGACATTTCATAGAACAATTGACCAAAATCAACGGCGGGCGTGCGTTTTTCACTTCTCCTGAAACCCTTGGTGACTATGTGCTCGTTGATTATTTGGAACACAAACGCAACATTTCTCGTGGACGATCGGCGAGTGCAACTTCACAACGGTGATGATTGAAGTTTGCGATCAAAAATCCAAGATCCACCAAATTGCCCAAATATTTGCATTTTGGCTGCCAATTTGGCAGAATGACACTGTTGTAATTACCTCGGTGGAGGCGCGTCCTCGCGACTACACCGAGGTCATCAGAAGTAAACGGAGGCAAGCTACGTGGAAGACGAACAAATAGCGTTGAGCGCAGACCGAGCCTGGCAAGATCAAGCCAACTGCCTCGGTGTCGACCCAGACTTGTTCTTTCCAGAACGTGGAGCATCAACTCGGGAGGCTAAAGAAGTCTGCCGCGGTTGTGTGGTGCGCAAGGATTGTCTTGAGTACGCGCTCGACAACGGCGAGAAGTTTGGTATCTGGGGCGGTCTGTCCGAGCGTGAGCGTCGTCGCTTGCGTCGTCAGCGCGCTCAATCAAGTCGCACTATCGCAACTGCGTAATTAATTCGAGAGTTTGCGGTTTCGCGCAGCCATTGTTGACTCAATAGTTTTTTCTGCACTCAAGTCAAGCTCGTTCCATCTGCTGCGCGGAATGCCGGCAAGTGCGCGAGCAGGCACCAAACCAACCAACTCGGCGCGGTCAATTTGCGCATGTTGGGCAACGATGTCGTACACCTGGAGAGGTCCAGTAACTGCGTAGTCGATCAGGTTCATGCTCACTTGCGCGCTACTGCCAACTTGCAACCCAAGTGTGCGCACCGAATCACTGCGCAAAAGAGCCGAAATTTGCTTGGCTTTTTCGAGTGTGGAGTCTTTGAGCCAGATGTTGTACGCGATCAAAATCGGTCGTGCGCCAACGCACATTGCGCCTGCTGTGGGGTGTGGGGTCTTGGGGCCAAAGTCGGGAAGAAGATCGACAAATGCGTGCTTGCGAATGTAGGGGAGTGTGCGCTCTGGACCATAGAGAAAACATGGCACCCCAAGTTCGTCTGCTGCAAAATGCGCAAATTCATCGCGCGCTCGCAGTGCGTCTTCAAATGTGCTCGGCTCGAGTGCAACAAACGGCACCACGTCGACAATGCCAACTCGTGGGTGCACGCCTGCATGTGTGCTGATGTTGAACATGTTCAGTGCTTCGCGCGCAAGCACTCGTGCAGGGTCTGTGCCAGCGAGGGTAAACACACTGCGGTTGTGGTCAGCATCGCTGTGCAAGTCGAGCAAGTCGTCGCCTAATGCCGCAACTAAGGCAGCAAGCTTGTCGGGGTCTCCACCCTCACTGATGTTGATGACGCATTCCAGCACCCCTTCTGCCTATCGGGCGGTTTGGAGTGGTTGCTACCTGCGGTGGTATATTGGTCGAATGGGAAGCATCGGTGGTCCAGAACTCATTATTGGTCTAATTATTGTCGCTTTGCTCTTTGGATCGCGTTTGCCAAAGCTTGCTCGCAACCTTGGGCAAGCAACAAACGAATTCAAAAAGGGCCAAGCAAGTGCGAACAAGGATGACGCTCCAAAGAGCGATACTCCTCCTTCCAGCAACTAATTAGCCAACACTTTTACTTTCAGGCCGGTTGTGTCGGCCAGCAGTGTGCGACGCTCCATAGCAGCGTAAATATTCAAATCGCCGTCAAGTTTCTTCGTCGTCGTAAAGGCAATTTTTAATTCTCCATCGCTAATGCTCGTCGTTATTTTCTTCACACGACCATCCTGGGTTCGATCGAGCCCAACTGCAATGCGCAACACACCTGCCAATGCATTCACAAGTTTTTGATCCTCTGATGTGAGCGCAGCAAATTCTGGGTGGCCAAGTTTTGGCAAACCCTTGCGGTGGTAGCGCGCGACCTGAGCAATGATCTCAATCTCGCGATCATTGAGGCCAACGAGCTCTGAGTTGCGAATGACGTAATACGAATGCAGATGGTGCTTGGAGTGCGAAATAACTACACCAACGTTGGCGAGCAGTGCCGCAGCCTCCAAAAGCTTGCGATTCGCTTGCGCAACGCCGAGCACATCCCACACTTGATCAAACAAGTCGAGCGCGATACGGGCAACGTTTTGCGAATGCTCTGGTCGGTCATCACAGCGGTCGGCGAGTAGGCGCACACTACGCATTGCGGCATCGGTGTCGCCTGTGGCAGGCCCAAGGCCGCGGCGCTGCAGAGTGTCAAGAATGACGCCCTCGCGAAGCGCATAGTCGCTGTACATAAATGACTCAACGCCATACACCGATGAGATTCCTTCAAGAATGATTGCCCCAGCCAGGATAATTTCGGCCCTGCTCTTTTCGAGCCCAAACTTTTCGCGTCGCTCGTCAACAGTGTTGACCGAACTCAGCATCGTCACTGTTTCCGCAATTTGTCCCTGAGTGAACTCAAAACGGTTCAGTGTTTTAGGTGTCGAATTGTCGGACCTGTGTTGGATGAGCCGAGCAATTGTTTCTGCGGTGCCTGATGATGCAACGGCAACGTCAAAACCAAATTCGGTAACTTCGGTTTGCAACACCATGAGTGTGGAGCGCACATGCGAGCGGCAACTGCTCACCGCACTTGGATGTAGCGTTTCAGAGATAAAGAATCGGTCGGTCAGCCGAACCGCGCCAAGTTTGAAACTGCGAGCAAGCAAAACTTCGTCGTCATTGCCGAGCACAATCTCGGTTGATCCACCGCCAATGTCACACAGCAACATCGGACGTTCGTGCTCTCCGACACCATTGTTTACACCAAGATGAATCAGACGTGCTTCTTCGACACCAGAAATGACTTCAATGTCTATCTGTGCTTCTTTTTTGGCTCTGCGAATGAATTCAAAGCGGTTCTTGGCTTCGCGCACAGCACTCGTGGCCACGGCACGAATTTCGGCATTGTGCGAAGCAGCAATTTTTTGCATCCGCACCAAACACGCAATACCTCTGTCGATCGCGTCAGCGGAAAGTTCGTTCATGTCGCCGGCACCATGTCCGATGCGCACAGTCTCTTTTTCAGTCTCGATTACTTCAAACCCACCCTCAACCACTTTGGCAATCACGAGATGAAATGAGTTTGTGCCTATATCGAGCGCTGCGATTGTTGCGTTTTCGCTAATTGGCACGCGAGTCAGTCTAGTAAAGGGCTATTTCTGGCGATATCGTTGACACTATGTCTGAAGCACCAGTAGCAACCGAGCCATCCCGCGGCCACGCTCGCATCACCTATACAGGTGCTGTGTCCCCACATTGGGCTGTCTATAGCGACTTTGGTGACCCAAACCTCCTCGAAGAGTTTCGTGCCCGCGTGCTTGCCCGCCTGGTGTTGTTGCCACGCAACGACCCACAGTTTCGTCGTAACCAAGAGCGCGTCAACCGCGATGCCGAGCGCGAACGTATTTCGGTCGAGTGGGAACTCGGCTACAACGACGCTCAATAAGGTGTCCTTGCGCTTTGGCGCGATGAGGTGTGAATTTTGTGCAAAACCAATCTGAAGTTTTGGTAAATCAACAATGACTTCTTGGCGACAATTACTGAAACAGTCCATCAGCAAAGATCTCTCTGTTTACGATTCAGGCATCGATGCACGAATCATTAACAGGGAGCTGAGCTGGCTCGATTTCAATGCACGCGTGCTGTCGCTTGCTGCTGATACCGAAATTGAATTACTTGAGCGCTGCAAGTTCGCCGCAATTTTCTGCAGCAATCTCGATGAGTTCTATCAAATCCGTGTTGCAGCGCTCAAAGATCGGATAGCCGCAGACGTCGTTGCTGTCACTCCCGACGGACGCACACCTCGACAGCAACTGCACGAAATAATTCGGCAGGTGCAGCAATTAGTTGAGCAATTAGAAGACGTCTACAACCAAGATCTAGTGCCAAAACTTGCGGGCAATGGTGTTCAGATTCTTGGATGGGATGAAGTAACCGACATCGAACGGGAGTTTCTGATGTCGATGTTTGAAACTCGAATCTTTCCGGTGCTCACACCGCTCGCGGTCGACCCAGCGCATCCGTTTCCCTATATTTCAAACCTGGCGCTCAACTTGGCTGTTATCGCGCTTGACCCACGTACGCAAGAGCAACGGTTCGCTCGTGTCAAGATTCCGCCAACGCTTCCAAGGTTTTTACAGTTGCCCGACAGCAACAGGTTTGTGTTGCTCGAAGATGTGGTGAGTGCCAATTTGGGTCGGCTATTTCAGGGAATGAAAATTGAGCAGTGTCATACATTTAGAGTCTCTCGAAATGCCGACCTTTCGGTTGATGACGAAGATGCAGAAGACTTGTTGGCAGCAGTCGAGATGGAGTTGCGTCGTCGTCGCTTTGGTCGTGCTGTACGCCTCGAGGTGTCCAACGGAATGTCTCAAGAAGTACTTGATCTGCTGATAGATGAACTCGAACTTGAGGCTGGAGATGTCACGGTGCATCATGCTCCAGTTGGCTTGAGTGCATTGATGCAACTTTCCAACCTCAACTTGCCTCATTTGCGATTTAAGCCTTGGCCTGCGCTTACTGCTGGTCGCTTGGCAGCAGCAGAAGAAAATGAACGGTCGATCTTTAGCGTTATTCGTGAGCGTCAAGTGCTCGTGCATCATCCGCATGAATCATTTATCTCTTCTGTTGAAGAGTTTGTGAAGCAAGCGGCACTCGATCCGCTCGTGCAGTCGATCAAGATGACCTTGTATCGCACATCTGGAGACAGTTCAATTGCTCGACACCTCATCCATGCTGCCGAATTGGGCAAGCAGGTTGCGGTTGTTATTGAACTGAAGGCTCGTTTTGATGAGGCCCGCAACATGTCGTGGGCAAAAGAACTCGAGTACGCAGGCGTGCATGTGACATACGGTCTTGTTGGTCTCAAGACACACGCCAAGTGCATCTTGGTGGTGCGCAATGACTCAGACAAGATGCGCCGTTATGTGCACATGGGGACCGGAAACTACAACTCGACGACGGCACGTATCTATGAAGACATCGGCTTTTTTACCTGCGAAGACGCGATTGGTTCGGATGTCACCGAGTTGTTCAATTACCTCACTGGCTACGGCCATGAGCCCGACTATCAAACACTGTTGGTGGCGCCACATCGACTGCGTAACGGCATTGTCGATCTCATCGATAAAGAAACAACGTTTGGAGTTGATGGACGCATCACGATGAAGATCAACTCAATCTCGGACAAGACCGTGATTGAAGCGCTGTATCGGGCGAGCGGTGCCGGCGTGCAGATTGAGATCATCGTGCGTGGAATTTGCTGCCTTCGTGCTGGCGTCGCGGGCATGTCTGAAAACATTCGGGTCCGATCGATTCTCGGTCGGTACCTTGAGCATTCGCGTATCTATCGCTTCGAACACGGCTATGAAAATAACGAACCCCTCCATCTCATTGGGTCTGCCGACATGATGGGTCGAAATTTGGATGGGCGAGTTGAGGCATTGGTGCCACTCACTCATCCGAAGCACCGCATGTGGCTCGACAAGGTGCTCGGATATTTAATGGATGCCGATGCCGCCCATTTTGACCTGCAAGCTGATAACTCGTGGGTGCGGGCAGGGGCACCTGGCCTCACCGTGGATGCCCAACGAAAACTGCATGACTGGGTCGTGCAAACCCAAGTCAGATAAAGCGGTTAACTTATTCGTAATCTGACGTTCAGGTGAGTTTTACCTCGTGCGTGTAGGTTTTGTCTAGAGCAATTCTGCTGTTCAGCAGATTTTTTGAAAGAAAGTTGATCAATGGACGAATTACGAAAGACGTTTCATCAAGAAGTTGAGGCCATTCGTGACCAAGTGATTCGACTTGGAGCCTCGGTAATTGAAGCCATACCTCGGGCAACCGCAGTGCTGCTCAGTGGCGACCTTGAGGGCGCCGACTATTTGGTACAAGGCGATGATGAAATTGATGCTCGCGCAGGAGATATCGAAGACCAGTGTTTTCGGGAGCTTGCTCTGCAAGCACCTGTTGCCGGTGACTTACGTCAATTAGTCTCGATCATCAAGATCACTGGCGAACTCGAGCGCTCGGCTGACTTGGCGGTCAACATCTGCAAAGGTGCACGACGAATTTACGGACATGACATTGATCCTGTGTTGCGTGGCTTGATCACCAAAATGGCCGAGCAGGCTCAGCAATTGTTTATCTCGGCAATGGATGCCTTCGAGTTGAGCGATGCGCCAAAGGCTGCGGCCATCGACGATATGGACTCATTCTTGGACGGGTTGCATCGTCAATTCATCCAGGAAATTTTTGAGTGTCATGCTCGGGGCAAAATGGAAGTTCAGGTTGCCGTGCAACTCGCAATCATTGGCCGATTCTTTGAACGCATTGGCGACCACGCGGTAAACGTTGGCGAGCGAACCCAATTTATTCTCACGGGAGTCGTACCAGAGCACCGTGGCGCTGCTCGCTTCAAGGCACGGCATTCTGGTGACGCGCAAACACCGCCATCAGACACTTCGTCGTAGTTCTGATTTGAATTAGCCATGACGACCATCTGGTTTGTCACTTGTGTTCTAGCCGCACTCGTCGCAGGAATGCTTTATGGCAAGAAATCCTCGCGCGCCGGACGCGCTGATCGATCCGAAAGCACAGCGAGTAATGAAGTGGCCCCACGTATGGATCTCGTAGCAAAAGTAGTTGACGATCAGGTGCTGAAAGCGTTTGATCTTCTGCCAATCGGCGTTGTGATCAGCCGTGGACCCAACGGTGATCTACTTCGAAACCGAATTGCCACGGAGATGACGGGAGTTCGTCATGTCGACATCTTGGTTGACGAGGCAGTTGTCGCGCTTGTACAAGAGACAATCGAGATTGGTGAGCAGAATAAATCAATGCAGGTTGCAGGCCCGCCTGATCGTTTCTTTCAATTGCATTCGCAACGACTGAATGATGATGGCGTAGTCGTGACAATCGAAGACACCACTGATCGAGTTCGAATTGACACTGTTCGCACCGATTTTGTTGCCAACTTGAGTCACGAATTGAAAACCCCTATCGGTGGAATTGCCGCCCTCGGCGACACGATGGTGGATGAAACCGACCCCGCGGTCATGAAGCAGCTGGCAGACCGAATCGTTCGTGAGTCATTTCGTATGGCGGGAATAGTGAATGATCTACTTGATCTTTCACGGATTGAATTTGGAGGTTCATCGGAGTGGGAACACATCGAAATGACCGGAGTGATCAAAGAGGTTGTCGCCCTTTCGCAAGACAATGCTCTGCGACACAAAGTAGAACTCATGACGAGCGGCAATTTTGCTGCTGAAGTTTTTGGAGATCGAAGCCAACTTGTTTCTGCATTTTCCAATATTGTCGAAAATGCAATTAAGTACAGCGACGAGGATCGACTCGTCAAAATTATTGGTGATGTTGGAGCAGACGACATGAGCATCGCCGTCGTCGATCAAGGCCTAGGAATTGCTCCGAAGGATCACGAACGAATTTTTGAACGTTTTTATCGAGTTGATAGGGCACGTAGCCGATTAACGGGAGGAACAGGGCTTGGTCTGTCAATTGTGCGACACGTTGTTGACAACCATGGAGGAAAAATAGAAGTGAAGTCAAATGAAGGTGAAGGCGCAACCTTCACTGTTGTATTACCCCACCAAAAGAACGAAAAGAACTAAAAGGACTTACATCATGAATCAACCAACCGAATTGCCAATGGTGTTTGTTGTCGAAGACGAAGAATCGTTTATTGAGGCACTTGATATTGGACTGAAGCGCGAAGGCTTCCGTGTCAGCATTGCCAAAGACGGGGCAGAAGCTCTGACGATGTTTGACAAAATCAACCCAGACATCGTTCTGCTGGATGTGATGTTGCCAAAAGTTTCGGGAACTGATGTGTGTCGTGAAATTCGCAAAAAGAGCCAAGTTCCAATCATCATGGTTTCAGCAAAAGGGTCAGAGATTGACACGGTCATCGGCCTCGAAGTTGGTGCCGATGACTACATTGTCAAGCCGTATCGATTGCGCGAACTTGTGGCACGTATTAGCGCTGCTCTACGCCGCAGCTCACTGACCCCAACGGAAATTGACGAAGTTGGTATTGGCACGGTGTCGATTGGTGATGTTGCGATCGATCCAGAACAGCACGTGGTGACTGTTCGCGGCGTCGTGACCAAACTTCCGCTCAAAGAATTTGAGTTGTTGTACGTGCTTGTTTCTAATGCGGGCCGAGTATTGACTCGTGAAACGCTGATTGACCGAGTGTGGGGCACTGACTATTACGGTGATACCAAAACCCTTGATGTCCATATCAAGCGCTTGCGTAGCAAAATTGAGTCAGAGCCAGCAATCCCAACACGGTTGGTCACCATCCGTGGGCTTGGCTATAAGTATGAGAAAATGAGCGCATAGCAACACAAAACAGACATACGGGCCTCGCGCCAGTGAGCCCACTTACGCGGTTGTCGCGCGTTCATGTGTTGATGGTGGTCGGCGAGGCTGCACTTGCGGTGTCGTTAGCCGATTCACTCTTTTTGTCAATTAGTCCTGATGCGGCGCGTTCAAAAGTCATTTTATTTTTAGCGATTAGCCTCGCACCATTTGCTGTGCTTGCACCGATTATCGGTCCATACATCGATCGCTTGCCGGGTGGTCGTCGCATCACGGTGTGTCTTGTGGGGTTGATGCGCGCGATGGTGCTGATTGCAATGATGAAGTGGTTGAACTCACTCGCACTTTTTCCGCTCGCATTTTTATCGCTGGTGCTAGCCAAGACATATGGGGTATCACGTTCAGCAATCATGCCAACGGTTGTAGACGGTGACGAACAATTGATGGCGGCCAATGGAAAACTTGGGCGACTGACCAGCGTGGTTGGTTTTCTTGGTGGTGCACCAGCAGTGTTGTTGCAACTCATCGACACCAGGTTGTCGCTCGGTTTATCGGCTTGTGCGTTTGCGGGTGCGGGCATAGCCGCGCTTGCACTGCCACGACATGTTGCGGCAGTTCCAAACACGATGCAAGCGATAGAGAAGCATGAGTTGCACGCCCCTCAAATTCGTCATGCAGCATTTGTGATGCTGGTGTTGCGAGCAGCAGTCGGTTTTATGTTTTTTCATTTAGCGTTCTGGTTGCGCGATCAAAAAGCGGGCACTGCGTGGTTTGGTTTGGCGGTTGCTGTGTGCTCGCTCAGCACATTTGCCGCCAATGCAATTGGTCCACTACTGCGTCGACGAATCCACGAACAGAGAATGCTCAAACTTTGTGTTGCGAGTGTTTGTCTTGGAGGACTGTTGGCTGGTTATTTTGGTGGTGTAACTGCCGGAATTGTTTTGGCTGGGGTTGTAAACGGAGTTGGTTCAATCGGCCGCCTTGCATTCGAATCGACAGTGCAATCAAAAGCACCAGATGCAAACCGAGCGCGCACATTTGTGCGCTATGAAACACGCAATCAAATCGCGTGGGTTGTGGCCGGTCTACTTGCTGTCATTGCAACGCCGCCAGGAGCGGTTGGCTTTTTAATTGTTGGCGTTGGGTCGGCAGTTGCGTCGCTGTTATTTGTCTTGAAGCTCAATACGAGCAAGCCACAGACCAGGCGCATCTAGCTCGTTTGGGGTAGGCAAGTTGCCTGCTTTGTCAAACAGTTGAGATAGGCCGTCGTGTCCAGCGCGCTCGGTGACACCGGATGCAAAGTCATGCCCACGTTCGACTTGCTGACGGGTGAGGCGCAAGCCCAACAGTTGCTCGACAAATGAGTCATGGGGAGCAGACTCAACACGGCGCCTGCGAACTGCTTCTGCAATCTGCGCACCGCCACCCAAAACCAGTGATGATATTGCGTCAACGCTGTGGTCGATGTAGCCGATAATCGAAGCGATCATCGCGTCTAGCACTGGAGCTTGACGCTCTTGCTCGGGCGAGCGCACCGCACCCAAAATAATGGTGGGGTCTGTGAGAAATTTTTGCATCATGGCCATCGGATCGGTGGTGCCGAGATCCATTGTCGTGAGTCTTTCCATCAGTGCGTTTGGATTTGGTCGAAAGCCAGCGATGTATTTGCTGATCTGTTGATTGATCGAATCACGAACATGGTCGACGCTGAGCACCACATGGGATGTGAGTTCGTGGATCAACACCCACATGCGCATGTCGTCAACTGCAATGCTCCAGTCGTTTGCAAATTGTTCTACATTGCTGGCAACAAGAAGAAGTTGATTTCGTGGTTCGCGCGGAATCGGTAAGTCGTATTGTCCGAAAGCCCGTAGTGAGAGTTGCCCGATCATTGACCCGATCGACATACCCATCATCGCTGGCGCCATCATCTTGTTGAGCGACGACATCATTGCAGTGATCTGGTCGGTTTCGATATCAAGCTCGGTGCTGGGCTGCGGCGTTTCGGCATTTGGGTTGCTTAATGCAGTTGCAAGTTGAGTGAAGAGCGGCTTGTACGATTCGAGCGTGTGGTGCACCCAAGTGGAATGGTTGGTGACGACAATGTTGGGAAGCGCGGTACCAGAGCCGCTACTAGTGCAAGTAGTTAAGCCGGTGTAATTGCGCACATGCATGTCGGCAATTGGCGCGAGTTGCTCGAGGCTCACCCGAGACGACGGATCAACATTTGCTTCGGTGTTGGTGCCATTCGTTGCAGTCGAGATGGCTACTTGACGCGCGACGTCCCACTGCAGCGGACCTTGGCCTGCCATTGCCTTTGCAAGGTCGCCAAAAAGTGGAATTCCAGCAAATGGTTGTTCGTCGGGGTTGTTGCTCACTGATCTAGAGCCTATTGAAACTTTAAACTAAATGACCATCCACAACCTCGGGTACGCTGAAAGCGATGTCACACCGGGAATTCTCTCTAGACAGCAACGTGTGGCTTGAAATCACTGCTACGACACTTGATGTTGGTGCGGTGTACGACTGGTCAGTCACTGATACATGCGGGGCAGTGGTGCTGTTTTCGGGCACTGTGCGCAATCATTCCGAGGGTCGCACTGGCGTGCACACCTTGAGCTACGAGGCCTTTGAAGAAGAAGTCATTCCGAAGTGTCGCGACATTGTTTCCGAGATGAAAAATCAGTGGAGCGACTTGGGCAGAATTGCGCTCATCCATCGAGTTGGTGACCTCAAGTTGGGTGAGTCATCGGTGCTTGTTGTGGTTTCTGCTCCGCATCGACCCGAAGCGTTTGAAGCAGCAAGATTTGGTATCGACGCCTTGAAAGCAACAGTGCCAATTTGGAAACGCGAAGCATGGGCGACCGGAAGTGACTGGGCGCTCGGTGCACAACATGTAACAACTGTTGATCAAGTGATGAAAAGCACTGAATAATGATTGCAATCTCAAGTTTCTCATTGTTGTTTGCCGCAATCTCTGTGGTCTCGGCATCAACTCTGGTCGTGATGATGTTGCAAGAGTCGCGCAACGCAACACGCAATAACGGAATGGTTGCATTTCGTCGCCACTTGGACGCTCTTTCCGATGACTCGCGCGCTCATGTGCGCCAACAATTAAAAGATCATTCGACCAAACAAGGCAGAGGGTAGACCAAAGTGGCACGCGACTTAGCAATTGACCTTGGTACCGCAAACACCCTTGTGTACATGGAGGGGCGCGGCATTGTTATCAATGAACCTTCCGTGATTGCTGTCAATAAGCGCACAGGTGAGGTGCTTGCAACGGGTCAAGAAGCCTGGAGCATGATCGGTCGCACGCCTGGGTACATCGTTGCGGTCCGCCCATTACGTGGTGGCGCAATTACCGACTTCGAGATCACCGAAAAGATGATCAGATTGCTGTTGCAACGCGCTGGTGTCTCACGATTTTCACGACCCAAGGTGCTGATTTGTGTGCCGTCGGCAATCACCGAGGTGGAGCGACGCGCGGTAACCGACGCAACTCGTCGCGCAGGCGCTGCCGATGCACAGTTACTGGAACAACCAATGGCTGCTGCCATCGGTGCGGACTTGCCGATCAATGAACCTGTTGGCAACCTCGTTATTGATATCGGTGGCGGCACCACAGAGACCGCAGTGATCAGTCTTGGTGGAATTGTCGCGCTTGAAGCAGTGCGTGTTGGCAGTTTCGACATTGATGCAGCGATTCAGTCATATGTGCGACGCGAACATGGTCTTGCAATCGGTGAGCGCACCGCAGAAGAGATCAAGATCTCGATCGGTAGCGCAATGGCAACACCCGAAGACCGCGACGCCGAGGTGCGTGGTCGCGATCTTGTTTCAGGATTGCCAAAGACGGTGGTGCTGACATCGAGTGAAATTCGTGTCGCGATCGATGATGTTGTGACGCAGATGGTCAACTCGGTCATTCGCTGCCTGGCCTCTGCGCCGCCAGAGCTGTCACAAGATTTTCTTACTCGTGGCATGTACTTGGTCGGCGGTGGCTCGATGTTACGCGGTTTGGCTCGGCGAATCGAGCGCGACACACAAGTGCCTGTCAATATGTCGACAGAACCGCTTGAAGCAGTTGTGCTTGGTGCTGGTCACTGCGTCGAAAACTTTGCAGCCCTGCGCGGGTTGTTCATGGATTCACGCCGCTAGACGAGACGCGCAAGACCTTCTTGCACGACAGTGACAACAAGTTTTCCATCCCGAGTAAAAATATGCCCCTCGGCCATGCCACGTGAATTGGATGTGGAGATAGACGACTGCTGATAGAGCAACCAGTCGTCGGCGCGAAACTCACGATGAAACCACATTGCATGATCGAGGCTGGCGAGTTGTAGCGAACCATCGGCGAGCGATCGACCATGGGGCAAAAGTGCAGAGTCGAGCAATGTCATGTCGCTTGCGTAGGTAACGATGCACGCATGCAAGACGTTGTCGTCCGGAAGTTTTCCGTCGGTGCGAAACCAAACGCGTTGGCCTGGTTGCGGATTGCCTCTGCGCGTAAACGGGTTGCCGTCTACATAACGCATGTCAATCGGACGTGGCCTGTCATACCAGTCGCCAAGTTTTTCTTTGTACGGTTCCATCAACGACTTGAAGTCGGGAAGTGAGTCTGCATCAGGTACATCGGAAGGCATTGCGATCTGGTGCTCGAGCCCTGGCTCTGCTTTTTGAAAACTGGCCTGCACATTGAAAATCGCTTTTCCATGCTGAATTGCAACCACGCGGCGAGTCGAGAAGCTCTTTCCATCACGAATGCGGTCCACCTCATACAAGATCGGCACACCGGGGTCGCCTGAGCGCAAAAAATATGCGTGCAACGAGTGCACCATGCGACCCGGCTCATCGATCGTGCGGGCTGCAGCCACAAGAGCTTGCCCAGCCACCTGACCGCCAAACACTCGTTGGCGATTTTCGTCTGGTGACTGACCGCGGAAAATATTGACCTCTATGGTTTCGAGGTCGAGCAATGTGATGAGGTCTTGAAGGGGTTTACTCACCCTTCCATAATGCCAGCAATAGGTCGGGTGTGTGTGTCCGACTAGCGTGAATTTCATGACAAGTGCGAATACTGCTTCAACATCATCAAACCCACTTTCTTTTCCTGCCGGATTTACGTGGGGAACTGCGACGGCTGCCCACCAAGTGGAAGGCAACAACTGGAATAACGATTGGTGGGATTGGGAACATCGTGTTGGCACGCGCGTGAAAGAGCCAAGCGGAGACACCTGCGATCACTACAACCTGTATCCACAAGATATTGCGATGCTCGCCAAGTTGGGTTTCGACAACTATCGATTCAGTGTTGAGTGGAGTCGCATCGAGCCGGAAGACGGAGAGTTTTCTCAAGCCGAGATCAATCACTACCGAAAAGTTTTGGAAGCCTGTCACGAACACAACATCACACCGGTTGTGACACTGCATCACTTCACCACACCACGTTGGGTTGCAGCACAGGGCGGATGGGTAAATGATTCAACTGCAGATTTGTTTGCTCGTTTTTCGGAAAAAGTTGCTCAGTCGCTCGGTGATGGAGTTGGCAAGTGGTGCACTATTAACGAACCCAACATGGTCTCGACCATTGGGTATTTGCTCGGTGAGTTTCCACCTGGCACAAAGTCGCGCGAAGCACGCAAAAAAGCAAACGAAGTGTTTTGTCAGGCACACATAAAAGCGCGTGACGCAGTGAAGTCAATTTCGAGTGCTCCGCTTGGCATCACGCTGGCAATGCAGGAGTACACCATCAATGTCGATGACGAGTCACATCGCGCTACTGCTGAAGGCAAACGCGACATGGCATGGGACGGCCTTGAAGACTGCTTTTTGGAAGTGGCTAAAGGCGACGACTATTTCGGTGTGCAGACATATACGCGCGAGCGTTTCAATCAAGACGGTCGCATTTTGCCTGATGCAGATATGCGCAGGACGATCATGGGCTACGAGTTCAGGCCACAAGCGCTAGAAGCATGCATTCGTCGTGCGTGGGACAAGACGGGCCATGTGCCGATCATTGTTACCGAAAACGGTATTGCCACGAGCGATGATGCCGAGCGAATCGAATACGTGCACGGCGCGCTTGAAGGATTGCTCAACTGCATCCAGGACGGAATTGACATTCGTGGTTACACGTATTGGAGCCTGATGGACAATTTTGAGTGGATGTATGGATACGGTCCAACATTCGGAATCGTTGCAGTCGACTGGAAGACACAAGTGCGTACGCCACGACCAAGTGCATCTTGGCTTGGGCGTATTGCTCGCGGCAACGCACTGCTTCCGCGCAATGCGTAGCGAGTAATTTTTCACGTGACCAAACTCAGTGGTGAACGACGCACGATTGCTATTGAGACAACTGGGTTTATGCCAGAGGTTGAAGGAGATGCTCTCTTTGTTGCGGCGCTAGGTGCTGGAAAAGCTTGCCCTGGTTTACCGATGGTTGAAATTGGCTCGTACTGTGGCCGCAGCACCGTGTGGCTTGGTGCAGCAGCCGAAACCTGTGGCACATTGCTGTTTGCGGTTGATCACCACGGCGGATCAGAAGAAAACCAGATTGGTTGGGAGTGGCACGACCCAACATTGGTCGACGCGTCAACAGGTCGACTCAATACGTTGCCGCATTTTGAAAAAACTATGAGCCGTGCGCGGCTCACCGACACGGTGCGAACTGTTGTCGGAGACTCGCCAACAATTGCAAGTACCTGGACGCAACAAATCGCGATGTGTTTTATTGATGGCGGCCATGCCCGAGATGTTGCGGCAAACGATTATGCAGCGTGGAACGGACATATTGCACTGGGTGGCATCTTGGCAATCCACGATGTGTTTACTGATCCGGCACTTGGCGGCCAGGCTCCCTATGAAGAGATTTATCTAGCAGCAATAAATGGCGGCAAGTTTGCAGATGTGAGCGCAACTGGGTCGCTGCGTGTGCTCACACGTGTGAAATAAAAACGTCTCGAAACCGGAATCAGTTTTTAGTCAAGCACAGTTGATGCGCCAAATATTTGGCTTGCTGCGGTGTCGCCACTAATTGCATTGGCAGCCAAGATCACTGCGGCACCGGTGTACGCACTGCACTCGTCGGCAGGAAACACAATGCGATCTGGGTAAACAATGCCGGTGAGGTATGCGCCGCTCTCAGTGCGGTGCGCGTTTGTCCACGACAACAATTGTTTTGCAGTGTCAATGTTGCCGATGGCAGAGTGAGCAAGCGAGCATTCTGCTGTTTCTGCTGCAGTTACCCAATCTTCGTCATTGACGCAACGCACGCCACGAGACGGGATCACGAATTCATCCCACTGCATGGCAATGCGGGTCTTTGCTTCGGTGCCAGTTAACGCACCAGTGAGCACGGGGTAGTACCAGTCCATTGCCCAGCGCAGTTTTGGCTCGAAAGCAGCGAGGTTGGTGTTGATGATTTCGTCAAGTGTGTCGGCGGCAGCGCGCCACTCGGGTTGCGAATCACCAACTATTGCTCCAATGTTTGCTGCGCAATGCAGTGCGTGGCGGATAGACGAACAGCCAGTCAGCAATGCATAGTCCCAAGGGTTTGCGTTCACTTCGCGAGCCCACAAGATGGTGCCGTCTGGGCGACGCATTGCCAGCACCCATTCCATTGCACGCTTGACCGCTGGCCACATGCGCGCAACAAATTGTTTGTCGTTGGTGCTCATCCAGTGGTGCCACACTCCGGTGCCGATGTATGCGCACACGTTGGTGTCAAGTTTGGTTTCTTCAACTGATCCGTCTGGCAAGTAGTAGTTAAACCAACTGCCATCTTCGCGTTGCACCGAGGTCAACCATTCGTATGCTCGTTGCGCCTGATCATGCAAACCCATCACGTCGAGAGCCATTGCGGTCTCAACGTGATTCCATGGGTCGCAGTGTCCACCAACAAACCACGGGACCATGCCATTTGAGAGTTGCAATGATGCAATGGACTGAGCGGTTGCACGCAACTCTTCTTGCGTGATCACATCGTCAAGATTATCGCCGAGATGGCTACCGAGAAGTTCGTTATTTGGCATTGCTCACCGGCTTCATTGAGTACACCACATAACTTTTGCCAAGAACTGGCGCAAGCACTTGTTCGGCCACTTGTGTCACTTTTGGTTTGGAGATGATGTCCCATTCCAAAAACTTTTTGTATGCGTTGACCATGCGGTTGTCTTCGCGCGCAGGACCAACAGCGCAGCGCAGCCACCAATACGGCGAGTGCAATCCGTGGGCGCGATGCTGACCAACGACGCGCAAACCAGCCGCACGCAACTTTGCCTTGAGTTCGGTGCCGCTATAAATGCGCACATGGCCACCGACTACAAATGGCGCGTGGTATTCATCTGACAACATCCAGTTGATCTTTTCGGGAAACCATGACGGCACGGTGGCGCCAAGTGTGCCGCCCGGCTTGAGTACGCGAGCGAGTTCACTCAGTGCAGCTACATCATTTTGAATGTGCTCGAGCACTTCAGAAGTGACAATGCAATCAAACGAGTTTTCGGCAAAAGGCAAGCACGTGGCATCGCCGCGCAACACACCCACGAGGTTTTCGGCCATGATCTCGCCGGCTTCGTACATGGCGCTAAAAGTTGCGCGCATGGCGACTACTTCTTCTTGGGCGTAGTCGAGTGCAATAACTTGCGCACCAAGGCGTGCGGCTTCAAATGCGTGACGACCAAAGCCTGCTCCGGCATCGAGAAACAGCGTGCCAGGTCCTATAGAGAGTTCGCTAAAGCGCACGGTCAGCATTGGTTATTTGCTATCTCGCCGTTGAAGTTTTTTGACGTTGTGTGGCATCGAAAGAACTTCTTTGTATTGATCGACAGTGAGTGCTGCACAATGGCGCCAGCTCCAGCGCTCGACCACGCGGGCTCTGCCTGCAGCACCAATGCGATCTCGCAACTCTTTGCTATCAAGACCGCGACGAATCGCTGCCGCCAAGGCTTCGGCGTCGCCCGCTGGGCACGACAACACCGTGTCGTTGTCGACGCCTGTCACTTCGGGGAGCGCGCCACCCGTAGTTGCAACCAAACACGTGCCAGTCGCCATTGCTTCGATTGCGGGGAGACTAAATCCCTCGTACAAACTTGGCACTACTGCGAGCTCGGCTTCTGCATACAACTCAACAATGCGTTCGTCGGAGACCCCGGAAACGTGCGTGATGCAATCTTCAAGACCAAGCGAACGAATCATGTCGGCGTTTGCGCCTTCGCGTGGCTTGCCAATGATGGTCAGGTGCACCTCGCGCTCGGTGCGCAATTTGGCAAGAGCTTCGAGTAAATATGAAAGACCTTTGAGAGCGACATCAGCGGAGGCAGTGGTGATCATGTGTCCTGGCTTGCGCTGCACCGTTGGCTTGGGGGAGAACAACTCGTGATCAACGCCAACTGGCACAAGTCGCATGCGGTCGAGCGACACTTTCATGTCGGTATGAATGTCGTCGATTGAGTTTTTGCTGACCACAACAACGCGCGGCATCTTGCTTGCAACTTTGCCTTGCATCTCCACAAACGAATACCAGCGACCAATGGCTTTGCGCTTCCACCAAGTTGGCGTGTGTTCCATCTCGAGCTTGCGATCTTTGGTGATGGGGTGATGCAAAGTCACGATTGTCGGAATGATTTTTTCAATCCTGAGGATGCCGTATCCGAGGCACTGATTGTCGTGCACAATGTCAAAATCGTTGACGCGTGTTTTGAGAGCGCGGTGTGCTCGGATGCTGAACGAGCGTGGCTCACCAAACGTGCCTTTAAGAAACTGTGCTGACTCAACAAAGTTCGGCCAGTCGTTGATCTCCCAATATGCGGGGAAGCGACCAGGGTGAGCATCGTTAAAAATGTCGAGGCTTGGCAATTGATGTAGTTGCACTCGCGGATCAAGAATTGGGTATGGCTGTCCGCCAAAAACTTCCACATGATGACCGAGATCGGCAAGTGCTTTGGTGAGGTGTCGCGTGTACACGCCCTGACCGCCCACGTGCGGCTTGCCGCGATACGTCAAATAGGCAATACGCAACGGGCCGTTGGGGTCGAACGGCGTTGTCATAGCCGTACCACTCTACCTAGGGGTAACCGAGTGCAGTCAGACGGAAATAGCGCGTCAGTGGATGGTCTGGGGATACCACCAACGGTTCGGAGTTGAGTCCGTTTGGTGGACCGGATTGCGGTTCTACACAGATTGCGTGCGACGGCTCGTTGTACACGACCCAGTGGCTGCAGTCGCTCTCGAGGCGCACTACAAGTCCGTTCTCATATTTCAGCAATGGTGCGGAAAGGGCATCGGTAAAACAGTCATCAAGTGGTCCATGCATCAAGTCGTGTTGTTGCTGCACACGTTGCACACGTTGTGCACTAGCGATGCCGTCACTGTCGCGTACGTACATTGTTTTGAATTCGGCCTCAAGTTGCACTGGTCGCACAAACCACGGGTGCCAACCAACTTGTGCTGGCATTGAATTTTTTTCATCGCTGCGGTCGATCGCGTGCACGGTGAGTTGTAGGTTCACCGATGTTGAGTCGACACTGATGCGATGTTCAACCCACCCGGCAAAAGGCCACCGCTGATCGAGATCGACTCGCAAAGTTGCGCTTGTTGGCGAAGAATTTACCACTTGCCATGCAGCGTCATGCACAAGACCATGAATTGCATGTGGGGGAGAGTTGATGGGCAACTGCACACTCGTGCCTTGGTACTCAAATATTCCATTGCGTGTGCGGCCAGCCCACGGAGCCATCGGGTAACAGCCCCACGAAAACGAATCATCATGTGTGCGCTGCACCAATAGCTCTGTTTCACCAAACCGCACGCTCGAAAGCCGTGCTCCATGCTCTGCGTCGATGACGGTTTCAACATTGCCAGACGAAAGCGTGATCATGTTGCTGCTGTTCATGCTCGAGTTGTGCGCCGACCAGCGATCAGTAGGGCAAGCAGCGAAGCAATCATGATCAAAATAAAAGGCATATCACCAAGGTACGAATAGATGGTGCGGCCAGAACGCAACTGCACTTCTCGGGTAATGACGCGCTGCTCACTCACACCAGTGCGGTCAAACACTTGACCACTTGGTGAAATAAATGCAGAGAAGCCCGTTGGTGAAACTTGCACCAGCCAACGACCGGTTTCTAATGCGCGCAAGCGAGATGAAGCAATTTGTTGGGTTTGCAATATTGTGCCCGTGTAACTCGAGCCATTCGTTGGGTTCACCAGCAACGTTGCCCCACGCTCAACACCTTCGTTTGCGCGTCCTGCAAAAAAGACTTCCCACGAAATAACAACTGCAATGGTGGTGTCTGCGGCCCGAAGTATGGCTGTATCTTTGCCCGCCTGCGCATCGCGAGGGATTCTGTCTACTGGTGCTCCAACGGCTTCGAGCAACCCGCGCATCGGTACAAACTCACCAAACGGCACGCGTCGCACTTTGTCGTAGCGATTTCCAATCGAACCATCAGTGTTCACTACAGCTTGAGCGTTGGTAAAAAATCTGTTGTCGAAATCTTCGGTGATGCCAACAAGAAATGGCGCATCAAGTCTCGCCGCTTCGGCTGCGACTTCGGTGCGCTCGATGCTGGATGAAAAACTGCTCACATCAATGACATTTTCAGGCCAGACGACTAAGTCCAAATTGTTGTCAGTTGTGACAGATCCTCCAGCAATTGTCCGAGTCGCGTCAAGGTGCCGAACAACTACATCGCGACTGTTGGTGTTGATTGCCAACGTGCCTTGTGGGCCGCCACCCTGCACCGCAGCAATAGTGAGTGAACGACCAATGTCGTGTCCATGCGGAGCGATCAAACCAGCAATGGGCAAAATGGCGACTACAACAACTGCGATGAGTGCTGCATGCACTGCGCGCTTGGGCGTTTTAGTTTCGCGAAGGTCTGCTAGCAAAAAGCCAATCTGTAACACGATGTAGGTGAGGAGCAGTGGGCCACCCACTCGCACAATGGGTGCGAGTGGCGATGCAGCTTGTGAGATGGCAAGTGTTGCAAGTGGTACGCCACCAAACGGAAATGAAAATCGCAATGCTTCTGCAAGTGTGTGCGCAAGCGGACCAACTACTGCTCGATGTTTATGTTGATCGTTAACAGCACCGGTGATCATCGCTGCGATGCCGTGGAGTGCCGAAAACAGCAATGCTGCAATCACATATCCCGGCGCTGTAAGAAACCACATCCAAGCCATGCCCGGTGCCAGCCAAGCGAGCGCAAACAGTGTGCCAAACATAAATCGAGCACGATTGCTAGTTGGTTTGATTGTCGTAAAGAGTGCAACTCCTAAATAGGCGAGCGGCCACCATCCCCACGGCGGAAGGCTGAGGGCAACGAGCGACCCTGCAATGAGTGCTACAAGGGATTGTTTTTTCATGAGTGCAGTTCGCTGAGTGCGCGTGATGCTGCACGTTGGCCATCATTGATGCATGCGGGAATACCAATGCCGCGGTAACTTGCGCCAGCCAATACAACACCAGGTGCAGATGCGTGCAATTGTTTGTCGAGTGTTTCGACCCTGTATTCATGTCCTGGTCGGTATTGGGGAAACGATTCGATCCATCTCGTGAATCGCATGTTGGTGGGTGCTGCATCGAAACCAAGATGCAAACGTAGATCGCGTAGTGCAACTTCTAGCAAGGCCTTGTCGTCAAGGTGATGCATCGGTGCGCCGTCACGTCCAAGCGAAACTCGCAAGATCATCTCATCGCTGGCGGTTTTCCAGTGTGCCCATTTGTTTGAGCCAAATGAAACCGCAGTAACACCAGTTTGTACTGGTTTGGGCACAAGATAGCCAGATCCAGTGAGGTGTTGTGGCCACTGTGACCGCGAAATGGTCAGTGCAATCATGATCACGGATGCATGCTCAAACTGTTGAAGTTGCGTGGATGTTTCGCTGCTGAGCTGTTTGACAAGTGCTGCAGTGTGACGGGCAGGACTCGCCAAAACAACTGCGTCTGCGGGCAACGATTCGGTTTCAAGATGCACTACATACGAGCGACCTTGGGGTTCGATACTGCGTACCGGAGATGAAAGAATCACGCGCCCACCGTCTTCAACAATTCGGTCGCGCACCGCTCGAGTGAATGCGCTCATGCTGGTAATTGGTGTTGCGAATACTGGGCCACCACTCGTGCGCTTTTGCATTGAATTGCGTGCCGCACGCATGAGGCTTGTCGGCTGCGCCAAGAGCTCGGCCACTTGGGGCATGCCTTGCACACTGAAATTATCGGTATCAGTTGCATAGATGCTTCCAACAAGTGGGTCGACAAGGCGCTCCAGCACTTGGTTGCCGCAACGACTACGAATTGCAGCACCTAACGAATCGGTTGATCGACCAATTGCGCGGGGAAGAAATGGTTCGACAGATGCTCGCAATTTGCCAGACTTTGTAAGTAACTGCGTGTTCCAGATGGCTTTGTGCGAACCAGGCACGCCAAGCACGGTGCCCGTTGGAATTGCGTGCATGTTGTTGTTCCAGATGTAGGCATGATTGGTAGCAGGTGAAGTGAGGTGATGATCAAGACCAACTGCCGCACAGAGTTTCATTGCTGCTGGAGTGCGCGTCAAAAATGCATCAGCCGATTCGTCGACTAAATCCAGCCCAGCAAATGGTGATGCCTGGATAATGCCGCCAATGCGGTCGGCGGCTTCAACGATGGTGACTCGCGGTGGATGAGGTTGCTGCAGTAATTGATGAGCAGCAGCAAGACCAGTGATGCCTGCGCCAACGATAACGACGTGCCGATCGCTGAAGTTTTGAGCAACGGTCGTGTTGTCGATTGACATTGCAAACGACTTTACAATGCGCTCACAACACGTTGCGCAAGTGCGCTCATCACTGTTGAATCATCATTCACACAAGCAGTGCGACTGAAGCTCAGTCCCAATTTGTCAGCATGTCGCGCTGCTTCAATGTCGAGGTCATACAACACCTCTAAGTGATCGGCCACAAATCCAACTGCACTCACCAATACGCCGTCTGCGCTGCGTTGTGCAGCAATGTCGTCGATGGCAATCAAAATGTCTGGACCAATCCATGGTTCTGGAGTTCGACCGGCAGATTGCCAAGCAATGTCCCAGTCCGAATGCTCGACTAGACCGAGTTGTTTGGCTACAGCAGTTGCTGTTGCGTGCAACTCGGTTGGATATGGGTCGCCGCCATCGATAATTCGCTGTGGCAGGGAGTGCGCTGTGAATAACACGCGAGTGCGAGTTGGCATTGCCGCCAACTTTTGTTTCATGTCGGCAGCAATGAAGTCGACAAAGGCTGGCTCGATGGCCCACGAATTAATACCGACTACTTCAACTCCGTGTGGCTTTGCTGCCTCGGTGGCACGACCAACATATTGTCCAATTGAATATGAAGAAAAGTGCGGTGCAAGCACGAGCGCAATGATTTTGGTGAAACCCTGTTGCGCTAAATCATCTACTGCTGTCTCAATCATTGGTGCCGCATGTTTGAGACCCAACTGCACATGAAATTGGCCGGGGATAAGACCATCTAACGCACGTTGAAGCGCATCTCGTTGTGCCTCGGTGCGCGCGGCCAGTGGGGAGATGCCGCCAATTGCGTCGTAGCGAGCCACCAAGTCGGCAAGTTGTTCATCGGTTGGTGCGCGACCGCGTCGAATGTCGGTGTAATAAGGAAGGATCTCTTGCGTACTGCGCGGAGTGCCGTAGGCCATCAATAAAACAGCTGTGCGGTTCATGAGCTAGTCCTTTCGTGGACATGTTGTACTACTGCCGTTAACACATCTGGGTTTACGCCAGGTGTTACACCATGACCGAGATTAAAAATATGACCAGGATGATTGGCATTGTCGGCGAGCACTGCGTCTGCACCCTTGAGTGCGGTAGTGATATCGCCTTGTACGAGTGATGGATCTAAATTTCCTTGAATGATGGTGTCTTTGCCAAGACGTGCGCGAGCATCGACAATTGATGTGCGCCAATCGAGTCCCATCACTGTTGCCCCTGCAGAATGCATTAATTCGAGCAGGTGATCGCAACCAACACCAAAGTGAATCGATGGTGCGTGAGGGTGAGAGCGTTTCAATTCACTGATCACGTGTGCAGAGTGCGGCAAGACTGCGTCGCGATATTGATCCTGCGTCAAATTTCCTGCCCACGAATCAAAGAGTTGGTATGCACTCGCACCGGCGTCAAGCTGGCTGCGTAGAGACGCAACAGCATGTTGTGCGAGTCGCTGCATCAAGTCGTGCCACAACTGTGATTCAGCCGTCATCATTTGTTTGGTTATCAGATGATCGCGGCTCGGTTTGCCTTCAACCAGATAACTGCCAACAGTAAATGGTGCACCAGCAAATGCGAGCAGCGGAACCTTGAGTTCGCTTGCCAACATGCGAACGGTTTCAAGTACGTACGGCGTGTCGGTTTCTGGTTCAAATTCGCGCAGTCGTTGCAAGTCTGCATGAACGCGAAATGGTTGTTCGGCAACTGGTCCAGTACCCGGAGCAACGTCAATTCCAAAACCAACTGCATGTGCTGGCACAACGATGTCGCTGTACAACACTGCCGCGTCGACTCCGTATCGAGTTACGGGTTGCAATGTGATGTCTGCGGCAAGTCGGGGTTGTTTGATTGCATCCAAGATGCTGCCCTCACCGCGAATTGCGCGATACTCGGGCAAACTTCTGCCTGCTTGACGCATGAACCACACGGGCGTGTGACTGATTCGCTTGCCCGAAGCTGCCGCAAAAAATGGACTGAGTGCCGTGTCTTGCGCTGCAGGGCTCATGCCACGAAACGCTATCGCCAGCGTTATTGGTGTCGACGAATTGACCGCCGTTTGTGTGCAACGTCACGCTTCAGTAATGCCTCAAGTTTTGCCACTCTGGTGCCAGCAGGCGGATGAGTTGAAGTTGAAAGCATTGGTCGAAGTCGCATCCCTTTTTGAATTTCGTGTTTGTCTACATTGCGTAGGGCACTTACAAGTTCATGTCCAAAACCCATTTGTGCGGCGCGAGCGTCAGCGCGATATTCGGATGCTCGACCGATGCGGTTATTGAGTGCCTGTGCTGCGCTAAACCCAGAAAGCAGAAGGTATGAAATAGCGGTGAGCAAGGATGCCAGTGCATGCATAAAAAAGCGCGCAACTATGTATCGTTCGGTAAATTTAGACGTTACGCGTTGCGCATAATTTCGAATCCAAATACCAAGACGACCAAGACTAATAATCGGAAGGCTCATCCACTGCGCAACGGTGAGCGCTACGGTGTGCCCGCCCATGTGGTGACTGAGTTCGTGGGCGAGTACTCCGGTGAGTTGATCTTGTCTCAAGTGATCAATCGCGTACGAAGAGACGACGAGTAGATGTCCGCCGCACGCAAACGCATTAGTTTCATCGCTGTCAACGACGGACAATACAAAACGGTTTGGCAAAAAATGATTTGCTTGTGAAACGATGTTCCATGCCGGCTGCAATGCAAGAAGTTCGCGCGAAGTTGGTGGTCTTGCACCGAGCATTCTGGCAAAGACAATTCGCTGCACTGGTCGCGAAAAGAGAATTACACCAAACAGCATCACCATGCTTACGAAAAAGAAATACGAAACATCAGATGCCATTCCCAATGGCAACCAAATCAATCCGATCGCGATCAACCACACTGGAAGCAGTGCAACAACTGGTGCTATCGCAGCAAATGCCGATGTGTCGAGGCGTCGGCGCGATTGCTCCACCAGTTCAGTCAAGCAGAAATTGGCTTACGCAACGGTCAACGACTTTTGAGTGTGCATATAAGATGGTTCGAAGTTGAAACGGCACAGGAAACTGGGGTAAGCGCGATGGGTGGACAAGTACAAACAGGGGCAGAGGCGTGGTCCCACAACGGAACACTGCCGAGCGGCGTATTGGTGATTCATGGCTTTACCGGCAACCCTTCATCTGTGCGCGAACTTGCCGAGCGGTTTGCCGCTGAGGGCTTTCATGTAGAAGTGCCACGTTTAACTGGACATGGAACAGTCATTGAAGACATGATGCCTACGCGTTGGTCTGACTGGAGCGCAGACGTAGAGGCTGCGTACAAAGTTTTGTCATCACGTTGCAAACAAGTAGTTGTCGCCGGGCAATCAATGGGTGGAGCACTGACACTGTGGCTGGCGGCCCATCATCCAGAAATCGCTGGAATTGTCTGCATCAATCCGGTTGCGCAGGGCCGAACCGCCGAAGAAATTGCATTCTTTGAAGCAATCATTGAGTCTGGCGAAGAGTCACTTCCTGGTATCGGCAGCGATATTGCCGATCCGCAGGTTGTAGAAAATTCATACGCCGGCACACCGTTGCGAGCCGCGTATTCGATGTACGTAGAAGGTGCAGCACCTCTCGCCGAGCACTACCCAACGATGGTGATGCCGATGTTGTTGATTAACTCGGTGCAAGATCACGTTGTTGAACCAACGCAAAGCGACTTCTTGGTTGCGCATTATGCAGGCAAAATCGAGCGTGTGATGCTGGAGAAGAGTTTCCATGTTGCAACGCAAGATGTTGAAAAAGAAACCGTGATGTCTCGTTCGGCCACGTTCGCAAAGCAGGTCTTAGGCGCGTGAACTTTTTTGCCGGCATTCCAAGCCCAGGTAGTGGGACATTGCATCTCGGGCCGTTGCAACTCAATGCGTATGGGGCGATGATCGCACTTGGTGTGATGGCAGCAGTGTGGCTCGCCGGTCGTCGCATGGAAAAGCGTGGTGTTGGTACGCGCGATGACATGGGTTCAATCGCAATGATCGCCGTGCCCGTCGGCATCGTCGGTGCGCGGCTCTATCACGTTGTCACCGACTGGCAACGATTTGAAAACGATCTCGGCAGCATCGTGCAAGTGTGGAAAGGCGGTCTCGGCATTTGGGGCGGCATTGCACTTGGCACTGCTACAGGGGTGTGGTTTGCTCAGCGCAAAGGTATCTCGATTGGTTTATTGCTCACGTGTGTTGCGCCAGCACTGCCGCTTGCTCAAGCAATTGGACGCTGGGGCAATTGGTTCAACCAAGAGCTCTTTGGTCGTCCGACCACATTGCCTTGGGCACTTGAAGTATCTGCATCAACAGCCAAGGCTGCTGGTTATGCAGCAGGCACGACTTTTCATCCAACATTTTTATATGAATCAGTGGCATGCGGCGCATTGTGCGTCGCACTAATTTTCCTTGATAACAAAGTGCCGATGCGACCTGGCAGATTATTTTGTTTTTATACAGCCGGCTACACGCTGTTTCGTTTTTTCATTGAGGGAATTCGCATTGACGAAGCACATCTCGTCGGTGGCCTGCGCCTCAACCAGTGGGTGTCGATTGTGGTGTTCGGCGTGTCATTGCTGCTGATTACTGGAATGCGCGGCATGGTTGCAAAGCCAGAGGTTGCTACAGCGCCCGAAGCGACGCAGCAAGATCTTCAGGAATCATCGGATTGAAATATTCTCCAGTCGATACTTCTGCTGCTGCGATATAGCGCATTACTCCATTACTGCGCCAAGGAGAAACGATTTCAAAATTGAGCCACGCATCGGCATGTTTCATTTCGTTTGTTGTCGGTCGCTGATTGACCCACAACATGTATGGCACGCGTACGCCAAATAGCGAATCAATTCGAGTGAGCGCATCCACCAACATTGCTGCACATGCATCGCGCTGTTGATGGCTGAGTTCGCTCAGACTTCCAACTTGTATTGAAGGGGCAATCTCGAGTGCCACTGGGTATACAGATGCGTACGGCACTGAAGTGCGCCAGCCGTCGTGCTCGCGCACAAGTCGTTCTTGCGATTGGTCTGGTCTCCAACCATTACTCAGTCGCGCACTCGTGCGTGCCGGAATGTGGTCAAACGCATAAATCTGTCCATGCGGGTGATCAATCGTTGCTCCAACTTCGCGTCCGCGATTTTCAAAAATCAACACGTAATCAACGTCTGCACGCGCACCGAGCTCGGTTGTTCGTTGTGCCCACAAGTCGATCACGCTTCGCACTCCTGTTACACCGAGCCCCGCAAATGACTGATCATGATCGGGCGAATACAACACGATCTCGCAGCGATCATTTGGCATCGGTGGCCAACGATTTGCGAAGTGGTGTGTTTCGTAGGGTTGCGGAGCCTCTAGTCCGCCCACGCAAAACGGGCAATCGGTAGCGGGCAAATTGGGGCGATTTTGTCGCGAGCCAACCACGTGCACAACAGTGCCAGTGCTGGGATCAATGCGTTCATTGCCCGAGCCACCACGAGCGAGGTTGTGTTGAGTAGTCATGGATCTGCAACTGACGGTACCGTGCGCAGTGGTGTCTACTCAACCAAAACGTCCAATCATGAAGCACATCGGCGATTCTCGCCAGTCGGTGGTGTGCGAAGTCTCGGGTGGAGTGCCAACAATTATGTATTGGGGTGCTGCGTTGAATGCGGCTTCGATAGCCAGTCTTGATTCGATCGCGACAGCAACCGCGCGGCCAAACATGCCCGATGTTACCGATGCAATCAATGCGATCTCATTGGTGCCGTGTCACGGCGATGGTGCCACGATGCGGCCTGGTGTGAGTGGGCATCGTCCGGGCGGTCGACATTGGGCACCACGGTTTTCTTTTGTCAGTTGCGAAGTTGTCGACCAACAATTACTTTCGATTGCGCGAGATGATGTTGCGCAACTTGAACTGGAAACCAAACTTGAGTGCAATGCATCGGGCACACTTCATGTGACTGCAACGTTGCGCAATATTGGCGAGTCGCGATACTTGCTCACCAATCTGACTATTACGTTTCCCGTCGCCGAGACTGCAACACAGTTGCTCACATTTAGCGGTCGGTGGGCACGCGAAGCACAGTTGCATCGGCGCGATTTTGTAGATGGTGCTTGGACTGCAGAAAATCGCACAGGACGCACATCCCATGAGCACTTGCCATTGATTTTTGCAACCGAACGTTTTGCAGACGAATGGAGTGGGCAAGTGTGGGGAGCGCATCTTGCGTGGAGCGGCAACTCGGTGTTGCTCGCCGAAGTTTTGCCAGACGGTAGAAAATATCTGCAGTTAGGCGAACTGTTGCACGCAGGCGAGTTGTGCCTTGAGCCAGGCGAGTCGTATGCAACTCCTGAAGTGATTGGCGTGTGGTCGGGCGATGGTCTCAATAGTGCAACTCATGCGTTGCATCGCAATGTGCGTTCGCGCTCCCATCATCCAACTGTTCAGCGCCCTCGAAAAGTGATGCTCAATACGTGGGAGGCCGTGTACTTCGATCATGATCTCACGCGGCTGTGTGCACTTGCCGATGCTGCAGCCAATGTTGGGGTTGAGCGCTTTGTGTTAGACGACGGATGGTTTGGCTCACGTCGCAATGACAAGTCTGGTCTTGGCGATTGGTTTGTGTCGCCCGATGTTTATCCGAACGGACTTACTCCATTGATCTCGCATGTGCGCAAACTCGGCATGGATTTTGGAATTTGGGTAGAACCCGAGATGGTCAATCCCGACTCGGATCTCTTTCGCGCGTATCCCGAGTGGATGTTGATGGCTGCTAGTTATGAGCCTGTATTGGCGCGCAACCAACTGGTGCTCAACCTTGCGCACCCAGATGCATATGCACATATATATAACCAGCTAGATGCGCTGCTTACAGAAAACGACATTGCGTATGTGAAGTGGGACATGAACCGCGCACATGTGCATGCAACCGGAAGCGATGGGGCAGCCGGTACGCACAATCAAACTCGGGCCGTTTATCAACTGATTGATCAATTGCGTGCAGCGCACCCAAATGTGGAAATTGAAAGTTGTGCATCAGGTGGTGGCCGAATTGATCACGAGATTTTGCGCCGAACCGAACGTGTGTGGACAAGCGACTGCAATGACGCACTTGAGCGACAAATCATTCAACGGGGCACGTCAATGCTTGTGCCACTCGAAGTGATGGGTGCGCACATTGGCCCACCCACCGTACACACCACTGGTCGTCGGCAATCGCTTTCGTTTAGAGGTGCAACAGCCATGTTTGGTCACATGGGTGTTGAGTGGAATTTGCTCACCTTGCGAGACGATCAACAACAACAGCTTCGTCACATAATTGGTTTGTACAAACAACATCGAGAGTTGTTGCACAGTGGCGACTTTGTGCGCTACGACGTAACTTCCGACAACAGTGCGGTTGCTCACGGAGTGATTTCGACAGACAAGCACAAGGGGTTGTTGTGTTACGCGCAGTTGTCCACGTCGCAAGGCCTCGTGCCGTCGCTGTGGAAAATCCATGGACTACTGAGCGATATTGAATACACCATTACATATCTGCCTCTCGGCGATTCGAAAGAACACGCATCACTCACAATGACGGGTGCTCAACTTGGACGCGTTGGTATCCAACCACCAATGCTGCTCCCCGAATCTGCAGTTCTTATCTACTTGAAGAGCCAATAGGCTGAAGGGCTGTGAGCCCTCCGTCCGACGCAAAAACAACACCGAAAATCACTGCCCAAGTGGTGGCCAAGGTGGCGCACTTGGCCAGGCTCGACCTCACCGAAGCAGAACTTGCTCTCATGACCACGCAGTTAACCGGGATGCTCGACCATTTCGGCGACATCGACAAACTCGATTTGTCCGCCGTGACGCCAATGGCGCAACCTTTCCCGATCAAAAATGTGTATCGCGAAGATGTCGTTGTTCCGGGTCTCGATCGTCAAGAAGTTCTCGATAACGCACCTGCACCACAAGACGGCCGTTTTCGCGTTCCGCCATCGAACGGTTCTGAATCATGACGAGTGAGTTTGTTTCTGTAGTCGACATCGTCGGCTCGATCCGTGCGGGTAAAACAACTGCATCCGATGTGCTCGAACAACATCTCGCACGCATTGACAAGCGAGAAACTGAAATTCATGCGTTCAATCACGTCATGGCTGAGTCTGCTCGGGCCAATGCTGCGAGTATCGATGCCGACTTGAAGTCTGGCAAAGAGCGTGGTCCTCTCGCTGGTGTACCAATCGCACTCAAAGACAACATGTGCACACGCGGTGTGCCAACGACGTGTTCGTCCAAAATTTTGGAAGGTTGGAAGCCGCCGTACGACGCAACAGTCGTTACTCGCTTGCAACAAGCCGGTGCAGTCGTTGTTGGCAAAACCAACTTGGATGAATTTGCAATGGGCTCATCCACCGAAAACTCTGCGTTTGGTCCAACACGAAATCCGCTTGATACTTCACGTGTTCCTGGTGGTTCAAGCGGCGGAAGTGCGGCAGCAGTTGCTGCAGGTTTTGCGGCAGCAAGTTTGGGTAGCGACACGGGCGGCAGCATTCGTCAACCGGCAGCGCTCTGTGGCGTCGTTGGTGTCAAGCCAACATATGGCATGGTGAGCCGACAAGGCCTCGTTGCGTTTGCGAGCAGCCTCGATCAAATTGGTCCGTTCACGCACACAGTGGCAGATGCCGCATTGCTGATGGAAGTAATCGGCGGGCACGACCCACTCGACTCAACATCACTCGATCAACCAGTTCCTTCACTCACTGCAGTGCTTGGTCGGGGCGTTAAGGGAATGCGCATCGGCAGGCTTGCTGACATGCCTGACGGCTGTGAACCAGAAGTTCTTGCTCGACTCGATGCAGCGTTTGCTGCTCTCAAGGCCGCAGGCGCAACCATTGTCGACATTGCATTGCCATCGCTTTCATATTGTCTCACCGCGTATTACTTGGTTGCTCCCGCAGAGGCGTCGAGCAATCTCGCTCGTTACGACGGAGTGCGCTATGGCTTGCGTGTCGAATCAGCAGACCTCATCAGCATGTATGGCGCCACTCGCGCAGCAGGTTTTGGCGCAGAAGTAAAACGCCGCATCATGTTGGGCACTTATGCGTTGTCGGCCGGCTATTACGACGCGTACTACGGCAAGGCGCTCAAAGTTCGCAGGCTGATTGCCAATGATTTTGCCGCTGCATACCAATCGTGCGATGTGATTTTGACGCCAACATCTCCAACGGTCGCGTTTCCGATCGGTGAAAAAACGAGCGATCCGCTGACCATGTATCTGTGCGACATCTTTACGATTCCTTCAAACCTTGCTGGTCACGCTGCGATGAGTGTGCCGTTCGGAACTGGCGCGCATTCGATGCCAGTTGGCGTGCAAATACTTGCGCCAGCGCTAGGCGAACCAACCATGTTCCGAGTTGCTGCCGAGTTGGAGCGCGCATCATGAGCAACGCATCGTCGGCTCCATCGCACGCAACAATCCTGCCCAACGGCTGGGAGATGGTGATTGGTCTTGAGGTTCACGTCGAGTTAGACACCAAGACCAAATTGTTCTCGGCAAGTCCAAACCATTTCGGTGACGAGCCAAACACCAACATCGATCCAGTAACACTCGGTTTGCCTGGTGCACTTCCTGTCATCAACCGACGCGCTGTTGAGCTTGCAATACGCCTTGGCCTTGCACTCAATTGCACCGTGCAGGCGAGCACGTTTCACCGCAAAAACTACTTTTACCAAGACCTCGCAAAGGCGTATCAAATTACGCAATACGACCAACCGATCAACATTGATGGGTTCATGATGTTGCCGGGCGACGTGCGCATTGGCATCGAGCGCGCTCACCTCGAAGAAGACACCGGTAAGTCGACACACTTCGGTGGTACAAGCGGTCGTATTCACGGCAGTGACTACTCACTTGTTGACTTCAACCGCGCTGGTGTTCCGCTGGTCGAAATTGTTTCTCGTCCCGACATTCGCAACGCCGATCAGGCTCGCCAATATGTTTCTGAGTTGCGCAGCATCTTGCTTGCAGTCGGTGCAAGCGATGCAAAGATGGAAGAGGGCTCGATGCGTTGCGACGTCAACGTCTCGGTGCGCAAAGCAGGCGAGCCGTTTGGTACTCGTTGCGAAATCAAAAACGTCAACTCCATTCGCGCGGTTGGCAAGGCCATTGACTACGAAGCTCGTCGTCAAGTAGATGTGCTCGAGTCTGGCGGCACTATTCGTCAAGAGACCCGCCACTGGGACGACTCGGAAGGGCGCACGCACACACTGCGCGTTAAAGAAGACGCCGACGATTACAGATATTTTCTCGAGCCCGATCTTGTGCTGCTCGATCCAGGCACAGAGTGGGTCGAAACAATTCGCGCATCTCTACCGATGTTGCCTGCAGCGCGTCGTGCACGACTGTCGCAACTGACTGGCACCGACAAAGAGAGCGAAGCGGTGTACGTCATTGTCGAACGTGGTCAAGACGACTACGTGCAACTCGTTGCCGATGCCGGTGGTGAGCCTGCGCGCGCGCTTGTGTATGTGCAACAAGCATTTGCCGAAGAGGGCGCAACACCTGCCGTTTCGGCGGCGCATCTTGCAGCGCTCACGCAAATGGAGCGCGATGCAAAAGTGACCGCAACGCAAGCAAAAACAATTCTCGCCGAGATGGTTGCAAATGGCGGGGGAGACCCGGCCGCTATTGCCGCCGCAAAAGGTTTCGAAGCGCTCGATACCAGTGCCGTCGAGGCAATGGTCGACGCCGCAATCGCACAGCAAGCAGATGCCTGGGCGAAGTATTGCGCTGGCGAAGAGAAGGCCATGGGCGCTCTTGTTGGCGCGATCATGAAGGCCTCGCAGGGCAAGGCCGACGGCAAGGTCGTTACTGCTATTCTGCAATCACGCCGCTCCAAATAGGGGCCATCGGGCCGAGTTGCAATAACTGTTAGGCAACCCTAACATAATGTTAGACATACCTAACATATTGGAGGAATCACCTGATCAAGCAGACATCGAAGAGCTCAAGACTGAAAAAGGTAGTGATCGGTGTTGCCGCGGCAACAGTGCTTGCGGGTTGCGCGGCAAGTGATGGCGAATCATCAAATACGTCATCGGGCCCGCTTGTTGTGTACAGCGGACGAAGTGAAGCACTCGTTGCCGAGTTGTTTTCTCAGTTCTCGACCGAGACAGGTACTGAACTTGAAGTTCGTTATGCCGACTCGGGTGAACTTGCGGCGTTGTTGATCACCGAAGGCAATGCTTCTCCCGCCGACGTGTACTTCTCGCAAGACGCAGGTGCGCTTGGCGCAGTGGAAGATGCTGGATTGTTCAGTGCATTGCCATCAGACATCACCCAGTTGGTTGACAGCAAGTTTCGTTCAACGCAAGACCGTTGGGTTGCCACAAGCGGACGTGCTCGCGTGGCGGTGTACAACCCGAATTTGGTGACAACAGTTCCCAACACCATTGACGACATTTTGGATCCGATGTGGAAAGGAAAGGTTGGCTTCGCACCGACCAATGCTTCGTGGCAATCATTTGTGACGGCGCTCCGGGTTGTTCGAGGCGAAGATGAAGCGGAGCAGTGGCTCACGGCTTTCAAGGCAAATGAGCCCGTTGCTTACGAGAAAAATTCTGCCGTGCGCGACGCGGTAAATATAGGTGAGGTGTCGATGGGGTTGATAAACCACTACTACCTCTACGAAAAGATTGCAGCAGAAGGCGCCGACGCAGTTACCGCAAAGAATCATTACTTCACTGGAGGCGACATTGGTGGCCTGATCAATGTCGCTGGTGTTGGAGTTCTTGAATCATCAAAGAACAAAGACGCAGCGAATCAGCTCGTGAAGTTTCTGTTATCTGCGCAGGGCCAAGAGTATTTTGCGCAAAAAACATTTGAGTATCCGATGGCGGCAGGAGTCGCTGCGTACGGCGATCTTCCATCAATCGAAGAACTCAATCCTCCCGCCATCGATTTGTCAGACTTGAAGTCGATTGCAAAGACTCAGGAGCTTCTTGCAAAGACAGGTCTGCTTACTAAATGAGTAGCCGAGTGCGGGCTCCAATTGCGCTGGTGGCGCCCGCATTCGTTGCAGCAGTCCTCAGCCTTGTTCCCGTTTGGTATCTATTTCAAACCGCATTTACTAGTGGGTTCGCGGCCGTAGTTGATGAGTTGATGCAGATCCGCACGCTGCAGCTTGTGTTGCGCAGTTTGTTGTTAATGGTCACCGTCACGAGCGCATCGGTGGTCATCGGAATTTTCGCTGCGTGGGTGGTGGCACGTTCGCCATTGCGACCGCGACTATTACTGATCATCGCTTTTTCATTATCACTGGCGATTCCGTCGTATCTCGCGGCGTTTGCTTGGGTCTCGTGGATCCCCGGTATCAGCGGTTTTTTCGGCGCATTCATCGTGCTGACATTCGTGTGTTATCCGTTCGTGATGTTGCCAGTGATTGCATCTATGGACATCAGCGATCCGATGGCCGAAAAAGTAGCGCTCTCGCTTGGTCGACGCCCGTTTGGCGTATTTCGAACGGTGACACTTGGTCAGTCGCGTCCGGCAATAACGGGCGGTGCGTTACTTGTTGCGTTGTATGTATTGTCCGACTTTGGTGCAGTTGCTGCAATGCGATATGAGGTATTCACTTGGGTGATTTACGGTGCATATCGGGCCGGATTCAATCCATCGCGTGCGGCCATATTGTCGTCTGTCTTACTGATGGCGGCGTTGGTGTTAACACTGATTGAAGTTCGAGTTCGATCCACTCGCGATACGTTCCGCATGGGCGCGGGCGTTCGTCGCGCGACCAACATTCAGTTCGGTGTTACCGCACGAATTGCGACTATTGCCGGTGCGGTGTTGCTGGTTTCGTTCGGCGCCGGAGTTCCGATCTGGCGAGTGATTTACTGGACGGGATTCGACTCGAATACAGATGTGCAGTGGGACGTTGTATTCAGGTCAATCGCAACTTCATTCGGGATCGGCATTGTGACATCGGTAGTGACCGCACTTGTCGCGCTTCCCATTGCGCTGCTCTCGGCGCGTTACAGGGGCAAAACGTCACAGATCCTTGAAGGCTCTACATATGTTGCGCACGCCTTGCCGGGGATTGTGATTGCAATTTCTATTGTGTACTTGGGCATCAGAACACTTCGTCCTCTCTACCAAGAGATGCCATTATTGATTTTGGCCCAAGTGCTCATCTTCTTGCCACTGGCGGTTGCGTCTATGAGGACGGCTATTGCAATGAGTACGCAGTCGTTGGAGCATGTTGCTCGTAGCCTTGGGGCAGGTTCGATGATGACACTGTTACGAGTGACTATTCCACTAGCACTGCCGGGGATTATGGCTGCGGGTGCATTATCCATGTTGTCCTCTGTTAAAGAACTTCCGGCCACGTTGTTGCTTCGACCGACCGGCACAGAAACACTTGCAACACAAATTTGGAAGTTCAGTGCGGTTTCTGATTATGCAGCGGTTGGTCCGTTCGCCTTAGCAATGATTCTGCTTGCCGTAGTCCCTGTTGCAGTGCTCACTGCAACAACGAGGCAAGGGATTGCACGATGACGCTAAGCCTCTCCATCCGAGATGTTTCTCATCATTACGGGGATCGACTGGTGTTGGATTCGGTAAACCTGGATGTGCCGCAGCAGTCGATTACTGCAATCATTGGTCCTTCTGGGGTTGGCAAGACAACGCTCCTTCGATTGATCGGCGGTTTTGAAACGCCGGACAGGGGTCGCATCGAAGTGGAAGGCGAGGTTGTTGCCGAAAACTCGCGACTTGTTATCCCTCCGCAGTCGCGCGGGGTCACCATTGTTCCCCAAGATGGCGCACTGTTTTCGCACCTGAGCGTTGGCGGCAATGTTGCTTTTGGCCTGAAGAATCGACGGTCTGCGGCAGCGCGAGCGCGAGTGAAGGAAGTGCTTGAAATTGTTGGGTTGGATCGATATGAAAAGCACCGACCAAGCCAGCTTTCGGGTGGAATGCAGCAGCGAGTTGCGCTCGCCCGAGCGTTAGCCCCTCACCCTCGGGTGGTATTGCTTGACGAACCATTTGCTGCGCTTGATGCAGGTTTGCATGAACAGGTGCGCGAAGAGACGGTTCGTGCACTGCGTGCAACGAACGCAACAGCAGTCTGGGTTACACACGACCAAGAAGAGGCATTGTCAACCGCGGATCAGGTAGCGGTGATGATCGCGGGACGCATTCAACAACTCGCAAGCCCAGCAGACCTGTACCAGTTTCCCGTGTCGCGCCAAGTTGCCGAGTTTGTTGGCGATGTGTTTGTGATCGCCGGCACTTCTGTTGGGTCGGGTGATCATGTTCGTTGCGCGTTGGGTGACATGGTGCCCATTTCGCGTGCTTGCCCGAATGGGCCAGCAAACATTGTGGTGCGACCAGAGCAACTATCAATTGTCCAGGACGGCGCTGCCGGTTCTGTTTCGGTGCAGGTCGTGGGATCAAAGTTTTTCGGCCATGACGGGATCGTTGAGGGCACCTTTTCAACAGGCGAGCGAGTAGTCATTCGTTTGCAAGCCGATCAATTGCCACAAATCGGTTCGCGTGTCGGCGTAGTGGCGCGTGGATCATTGCTTGCATACTCCGATTGATTGATCGCAAGTAGCCTGAGAGGCAATGACGAAGCCAACGGAAACCCCAGTAGATGTCAAGCCACGTAGTCGCGACGTAACCGACGGAAATCAAAAAGCCGCAGCGCGCGCAATGTTACGCGCCGTTGGATTAACCGACGACGACTGGGTAAAACCACAGATCGGTATTGCCTCGTCGTGGAACGAAGTAACACCGTGCAACGCATCACTCAGGCGCCTGGCCGACAGTGCCAAAAAGGGTGTGCGTACCAACGGCGGCGTGGCGATGGAGTTTGGAACCATCACTGTCAGCGACGGCATCAGCATGGGTCACGAAGGTATGCGTGCAAGTTTGGTGAGCCGCGAAGTAATCACCGACAGCGTGGAAACAGTGGTGCACGCCGAGCGCTTCGATGGTTTCGTTGGGCTCGCTGGTTGTGACAAGAGCATTCCCGGCATGTTGATGGCCGCTGCTCGTCTCAATTTGCCAAGTGTGTTTGTGTACAACGGCAGCACATTGCCAGGTGTGCACAATGGCAAAAACATCGACATCACTACTGTGTTTGAAGCCATCGGTGCTTGTGCAGCAGGCAACATGAGCCAAGAAGAGCTCGGCGAGATCGAGCGTGCAGCGTGCCCAGGCGAAGGTGCTTGCGGCGGCATGTTTACTGCCAACACCATGAGCTCAATTGCAGAGGCACTTGGCATGAGCCTGCCCGGCACTGCATCGCCACCAGCAATTGACAAGCGTCGCGAGTCTGACGCCGAGCGTGCGGGTGCGGCCGTGATGAATCTTGTTCGTCTCGGCATTTATCCGCGCGACATCATGACCAAAAAGGCTTTCGAAAACGCGATCGCAATGGTCAATGCACTCGGCGGATCAACCAATGCGGTGTTGCACTTGTTGGCTATTGCCAACGAGGCAGGCGTTGCACTCGATCTGGAAGATTTCAATCGCATTGCAGCAAAAGTTCCGCACATCGCCGACACCAAGCCTGGCGGCAAGTACCACATGACCGATATCGATCGCATCGGTGGTGTGCCAGTTGTGATGAAGCATTTGCTTGATGCGGGCCTGCTGCACGGCGACGTACTGACGTGTACTGGTAAGACCATGGCCGAAAACTTGGCCGAGATCAATCCGCCAGCACCAGATGGTGATGTCGTACATCCGTTGAGCAATCCAATTCACGCAGAGGGTGGCATCAATATCCTCAGCGGTTCACTTGCACCGCGCGGTGCAGTTGTCAAAGTTGCTGGCCTGACAAAAGATCAAATGACATTTGAGGGTCCTGCTCGCGTGTTCGACGGCGAAGACGGTGCGATGGCTGCGGTGATAGCGGGCGACATCAAGCCCGGCACGGTGATCATCATTCGTTATGAAGGACCAAAGGGTGGCCCAGGTATGCGCGAGATGCTCGCGATCACTGGTGCACTCAAAGGCGTTGGTCGCGGATCAGATTGTGCACTCATCACCGACGGTCGCTTTAGCGGCGGCACGTGGGGTTTCTGTATTGGTCACGTTGCTCCGGAAGCTACCGATGGCGGACCAATTGCATTCGCACACGACGGCGACATTGTGCGCATCGACGTGCCAACAAAAACTCTTGACTTGATGGTTGACGAAAAAGTGTTGGCCGAACGACGCAAGGGTTGGAAGCCAAACCCTGCGCGTTACACGAGTGGCGTGTTGGCCAAGTACGCCAAATTGGTGCAGGGTGCCGAGACCGGCGCAATCACCAACGTCATCGAATAATTTTTCTCACTTCGCGCCATTTGTGGCAAGGGTTGGGTACACATTCAACCAATGACGACCGCTCGGCAACCCGAATCAAGCATGCTATTAGCATGCTACGATTTCCCTATGTCTGCAATCCAAATCAAGGATGTCTCTGAGGAAATTCACGAGCAATTACGAGAACGGGCCAAAGAATCAAACTGCACGCTTGGCGAATACGTATTGAGACTTATTCGCGCCGATCTGCTCAGGCCATCAGTGGCCAAATGGAAAGCAGACATGCTCGGTCGGCCGAGCGCAGCAATCGATACCCAATTTGTGATTGATGAAATTAGGCGAATGCGGGACACGGCCAAGTGATTGTTGATGCAAGTGTTGGGGTAGAAATCGTAAGAAAAACTCCCTTGGGTCAGCGAGCAATTCAATTACTTGATGACAATCTGCATGCCCCAGATATTTTTTTAGCTGAGGTATTCCATGTACTCAAACGCATGACAGTGCTCAAGCAAATCACTTCGCGTAATGCAAAAATTTCAGCAGCACTTGTTGGACAAATGCCACTCACATTCCTCACAGTCTCCAATTATCAGTCTCAATTGTGGGATGAAGCGACCAAGGTCAGTAGCTACGACGCGCACTATGTAGTTTTGGCAAAGACCCTTAAGCAGCCAATTATCACGCTCGATGAAAAACTATTGCGACGCAAAGATCTCGGCGTCGAGTTTGTGGTTGTTCGTTAACGCTTCAGTCGCAAGTTGAGAACGAAGCGGCCGCCAACAATAAACGCACCGAGCACGAGCGTTGCCACAATCACAAATGGTGTGGCAGTGCCGCGATCAAACACGAAGTGCCGCAACTCGAGCCCACCAAAAACGGTGATAAGCCACACGATCACGCTTGTGCGCCACGAGCCAGGCGTGCGCCATGCACGCGAAGTAAGCCATGCAATAGCAAGCGCAATCAGAAACGGTGCAGCAACAGTGGCAATGCCGTCAATGGCCGTGCCCTCGTCGTGGTTACGTCTTCCAATAGCAACGAACAACACCACCGCGATGATGTCGACACACGCTGTAAAAACAGCGTGACGGTTGTTAGGCCTCGTCGTAATACTCGCGACCCAGGTGCGTGATCTGGTCTTCGCCCATCATCCAACGAAGCGTGTTCTTGAGCTTGGCCAACTGCACAAACAAATCATGTTCTGGCTTGAGGCCAGGTGCAACTTGTGGGCTCTTGTAATAGAACGACAACCACTCTTGAATGCCACCGATGCCTGCGCGTTGTGCGAGATCGGTAAACAACACCAAGTCGAGTGCGAGCGGCGCGGCAAGAATGCTGTCGCGGCACAAGAAGTTGACTTTGATCTGCATTGGGTAACCCAACCATCCGAAGATGTCGATGTTGTCCCAGCCTTCTTTGTTGTCACCACGTGGTGGGTAGTAGTTGATCTTGACCGAGTGATACACATCGCCGTACAAGTCTGGAAACAAACTTGGTTGCAAGATGTCTTCGAGCACGCCCAACTTTGATTCTTCTTTGGTCTTGAAGTTGTCCGGATCGTCGAGCACTTCGCCGTCACGGTTGCCAAGAATGTTGGTCGAGTACCAACCGGCAAGTCCGAGCATGCGAGCACGCAGCATTGGAGCGAGCACGGTCTTCATCAGGGTCTGACCCGTCTTGAAGTCTTTGCCCGAAATGGCAATCTTGCGCTCGGTTGCGAGTTTGCGCAAGACAGGTGTATCGACTGCAAGGTTTGGTGCACCGTTCGCAAAGGGAACGCCTTCCAAAATTGCTGCGTATGCATACAACATGCTTGGCGCAATCATCGGATCGTTTGCATCAATTGCTTTTTCAAATGACTCAATGTCTTCGTGTTGTGGTCCTGGCTCGATAAAAATTTCGGTGGACGCACACCAGATCATCACCAGACGATCAACCTTCTTTTCATCCTTAAACCTGTTGATGTCGGCACGAATACCGTTGAGCATCTCGCGCTTCGAGATCTTGCCCATGGTGTTGTCGGCATCGATGTTCTTGACGTAGTTGCGCTCGAAAGCAGCCTTCATTGGGCGCACATCGCGCAATGCATCCGAGATCGCCTCGAGGTGCTTGCCGCTTTCCAAAACGCCAGCGCGTTGTGCTGCTACGTAGGCATCATCTGGAAACGGATCCCACGAACCCCACACGATGTCTTCGATGCGGGCGAGTGGAACGAAATCTTTGATCATCGGGTTGCGACCATCGGTGCGCTTGCCAAGACGGATGGTGTCCATCTGGGTGAGTGAGCCGATTGGTGCACCAAGACCGCGCTTGGCGAGTTCGACGCCGGCGATCAGGGTTGAAGCCACCGCGCCGAGGCCGACGGTGAGTACACCGAGCTTGCCTTCTGCTGGGGCAATAGTTGGTTTCTTTGTAGACATGTGGTCTCCAGTAAATCCAGTAAATGTAGGACGGGCTAAGGCTACGCCGAATGTCGTGCCTTCAAAGCACTCGACAAATGCTGGTTTTGGCTAGCCAGCTGGCTGAAGTTCGCGCAACAGCATGACGGTCATATGCAAACGAACGGCGGTGCGTGAAGCACCCTGCACCTGGATGAAGTGGTCCCACATCTCAAATGACGTGATCGCTTCGATGCGAGGCAAGACATCGTATGGGTCAGTATTGAGGTGGAGCTCTTTTACAAATCCTTGTTGAATTTGTTGAGTCATTATTCGGCGTAATTCTTCGAGCGCGATGTTGAACGTTTTTGATTTTGCAGCGGCCTCTACTCGCATCATTCCGCGGCGAAGTGGCGCAGCAAATGCATACATGTTGTCGCGCATCTCTACAAGCGTGCGCACTTTGTCGGCAGTGGATCTGTGTGGGTCGAGTGGCGCAAGAAATGGTGCGATTCGTTCGGACTGACGGCGCAAAATTTCGGCGTACAGGCTTTCCATGTCGTCGAAGTGTTGAAACACGGTGCGCACTGCAACGTCTGCACGTTTTGCAATCTCGAGCGCACGAGGCCGTTGCACGCCTTCCTCCAATAATGCCAACAATGCCTCGGCGATGGCTTCGCGCGTGCGCTCAGAGCGAGCAACCCGACCATCGACTTGCGTCTCAAGCGATTGCACGTCGACAGTTGTTTCTTTAGACATAGAAGGGGATGATTTCTGACTTAAGCCTGAACAGTAAATGGGCGAGTAGGAATCAGCGCAGTGCGCTCGAGTCCATCTTCGCGATCTCCGTGAATCTCGTCGTACTTCGGATTTGAGGTCATTTCAATCATCACTTCTCGGCTTGGGTATTCGATGATCACGATGTAGTCCCACTTATCGGCTTCGTTATCGCCAATCAATACACCCATTGGCTTTCCGTGCCAGACAAGTTTTCCGCCACGCTCGGTAACCATCTTGATTACGTTTTCGCCGTACTTGTTGTACGAAGCCTCACCCGATTTGTCGTCAGATGTCTTTGCCTTGAATTTGAGCAAATTGACCATATGGATCGGGCCACTGGACGGTGCGGTAAGAAATGCGGTGAGTTGTTCTTTTGTTGGTTTGATTCCCATATTCGCAGTGTAGGTGCAAAAACTCGTGAGTGCTACTCCTAACGTATTTTCTGAAGCATGCGCAAACAACATGTTGCAGTGCTACCAACAATTGCATTAACTATTTTTTGTAGTGTGCGCTCATCGATGCTTGCGCAGCCGGCCCGACGTGTGTGCGAGTACTTGTCGGTCAAGATCGCGGTGATCTTGGCCATTGCGCCGTTGTCGACCGTGCGCAGTTCGTCGCTCGGTTCTGGTCCAGACTGGCAAAGCCTCAAACTGCACATGCTCGTGGTGGCCGAGGCCTGTCCAGGCGCTTCATCACCGCATTTAAAGGATTTAAAGCACTAAAAGCACAAAAAGCATCAAAAGCACTTAAAAACACTAAAAAGAAATAGTTCGGTTGCCGAACGGCTTTTGTGCTGACACACTGAAAGACGTGTTCACATCAAAGGCAACTTCCATCCTCAATACCAAAGTCGTAGTAGTAGTTAGATAGGCGCACCGGCTTTCGCCGCGTGTGCCCAAGCCTCCCACAAGGGAGGCTTTTTTATTCCCCAAAAACAAGCCAAGTAACAAGTTCGTCAACAGCACTAACAACGGAGAAACACATGACATCCAAGCAAACGAAAGCAGGAAAGCTCGGTGAAAAGATCACCGGTGCCGAAGCACTGATTCGCGGCCTCGAGATGGAGAACGTAGATGTGATGTTTGGTCTGCCAGGTGGTTGCATCTTGCCTGCATACGACCCGTTGCTCAAGTCGTCCATTCGCCACATCTTGGTGCGTCACGAGCAAGGTGCTGGTCACATGGCCGAGGGTTATGCGCACGTCACTGGTCGTCCGGGCGTTGCCATGGTCACGAGTGGTCCTGCTGCAACCAACATGGTTACACCGTTGTGCGATGCGTTCATGGACTCGATTCCGATGGTTGCAATCACCGGTCAAGTTTCTACATCAGCAATCGGTACGGATGCGTTCCAAGAGTGCGACACAGTAGGTATTACGCGCAGTATCACGAAGCACAACGAACTTGTGATGAGTGCCGAAGATTTGCCAATGGCAATTCGGCAGGCATTTCACATCGCAACGACGGGTCGTCCAGGCCCAGTGCTGATCGACGTTCCAAAAGACGTGTTGCAAAACACGATGAGTTGGAATTGGCCAACCGATGATGAAGTTGCCGACAGTCTTCCTGGTTACAAACCAAACACCAAGGGTCACACACGCATGATCAAAGAAGCTGCGCAATTGATTTTGCGTAGCGAGCGACCAGTTCTCTATGTCGGTGGTGGTGTTCTTAAAGCACGCGCTGCTGATGCATTGCGCGCACTTGCCGAGCTCACACAAATTCCAGTTGTTACCACATTGATGGCACGCGGAGCGTTTCCTGATGATCACCCGTTGTGCTTGGGCATGCCTGGCATGCACGGCACTGCAACTGCAGTTACCGCAATGCAAAAGAGTGACTTGTTGATCGCACTCGGTGCACGTTTCGACGACCGTGTTACTGGAAAAGTCAACGGCTTCGCACCAGATGCAAAGATCATTCACGTCGACATCGACCCAGCAGAGCAGGGCAAAGTACGCAAGCCAGACGTGCCAATTGTTGGCGACTGTCGCTTGGTCATCGAAGAGATGGTTAAGGCAATTCAAGAGTTGCTGCAGGGCGGCACTTCTCAAGCCGACCTCAACCCATGGCGCAGTCGTGTCAGCGGTTGGCAAGAGCAGTTTCCGTTGATGTACGAACAGAGTGAGCCAGGCGGCCCGCTCAAGCCACAATATTGCTTAGAAAAATTGCGTGACGCAGCACCAGAAGGCACGATCCTCGTGTCGGGTGTTGGTCAGCACCAAATGTGGTCGAGCCAGTACTGGCGCTTCAACGAGCCGTACACATGGGTCAACTCGGGTGGCTTAGGCACGATGGGTTTCTCGGTTCCTGCTGCAATCGGCGCAAAAGTTGGTCGTCCAGACAAAACAGTTTGGGCAATCGACGGCGATGGTTGTTTTCAGATGACAGCACAAGAGTTGGTCACTGCATCAATCGAAAAAATTCCGGTCAAGATCGGCATTCTCAACAACTCGTACCTCGGCATGGTGCGTCAATGGCAAGAGATGTTCTACGACGAGCGCTACTCCGAAGTGTATTTGTCGCCAGATACACCGAACTATGTCAAGTGGGCAGAGGCAATGGGTTGCGTCGGTATTCGTGTTGACGATCCATCCGAAGTCGAAGCAGCAATTGACAAAGCAAACTCGATTAACGATCGACCAGTTGTTGTCGACTTCCGCGTTGATGCAAGAGAAATTGTGTATCCGATGATTGCACCTGGCACCAGCAACGACGCCATCATGTTGCCACCATCACAAAACGCACGAAAGGAGTTCCTCAAATGAGCGGCTCAAATCCTTACGGCAGTGCACCAACACATCACATGTTGTCGGTGCTTGTGCAAAACCGACCAGGCGTGCTCGCACGCGTTGCGTCGTTGTTTGCGCGTCGTGGCTACAACATCTTTTCGTTAGCCGTTGCGCCAACCGAACAAGCTGAGTACAGCCGCATCACCATCGTGGTCGATGTTGACTCGGCTCCTCTCGAGCAGATTGTCAAGCAGTTGTTCAAACTGATCGACGTCGTGCGCATTTCAGAACTTGACCCACGCAAGTCGATCGAGCGCGAACTGATGGTCGCCACCATCAAGGCCGGTGCGTTAGAGCGCGCTGAAATAGCGGAATTGGCTAATAGGTTTGAGGGCCGCATCCTTTCGGTGGGGGAAGACGCCGTAACTGTTTCCCTGGACGGAAGTCCTGAAAAGTTGGACGATTTCACAGAATTGCTGCGACACTATGGAATTACGCAATCGCAGCGCACAGGTCGCGTTGCACTTCCAAAACTCGATACAGCAACCAAAGCACTGAACACACAAGGAAAGGCAAACTAATGGCCGCAAATATTTATTACGAGAAAGATGCCGATCCGGCAATCATCCGTGCGTCAAAAGTGGCCATCGTTGGTTACGGCTCACAAGGCCACGCACATGCACTCAACCTCAAAGAGTCGGGCGTTGATGTAGTTGTTGGTTTGCGCGACGGCTCGTCGTCAAAAGCCAAAGCCGAAAGCGCTGGCTTGCGCGTGATGTCAATTGCTGACGCTACAAAATTTGCTGACGTGATCATGATCCTTGCTCCAGACACCGAGCAAAAGAAGATTTACGAAGAGAGCATTCAGCCTTACCTCACCGAGGGCAAGGCAATTGCATTCGCACACGGTTTCAACATTCGTTTCAATCGCATCCAAGCACCAAAGGGAGTCGACGTGATCATGATTGCTCCAAAGGGCCCAGGCCACTTGGTGCGTCGCACATACACCGAAGGTGGTGGAGTACCAGCGTTGATTGCTGTTGAGCAAGATGCATCGGGCAAAGCAAAAGCAATTGCATTGTCGTATGCCGAAGCAATCGGTGGCGCACGCGCAGGTGTTCTTGAAACAACATTTACTGAAGAGACCGAGACCGACTTGTTCGGTGAGCAAGTTGTGCTCTGTGGCGGACTCACGTCGCTTGTTCAAGCAGGATTCGAAACACTCGTCGACGCTGGTTATCAGCCAGAGATGGCGTACTTCGAGTGCTTGCACGAAGTGAAGTTGATTGTTGACTTGATGTACGAAGAGGGAATCGCCGGTATGCGATACTCCATCTCCGACACTGCAGAGTACGGCGACGTCTCACGTGGACCACGCATCATCAATGCCGAAACAAAAGCAGAGATGAAAAAGATTCTTGGCGAAATTCAGTCGGGCAAGTTTGCCGAAGAGTGGATTGCCGAGAGCGACGGTGGCCGCAAGCGTTTTGCCGAGTTGCAAAATGCTGGTCGCAATCATCCAATCGAAAAGGTTGGTGCTCAGTTGCGCTCAATGATGCCGTGGATCTCCAAGGGCAAGAAGAAAGTCTCCGAGATTTCAGGAGGCTGAAAAGCCTTATTAAGCCCTAAACAGGCTAAAAAGCCTGAATTTATTGGCTTTTAGATTCCCGAGTTGTTTGGTCAACAATTGCCCCCTAGGGTGCTTGGCATGACAAACAACTGGGGATTCGAAACACGTCAGATTCACGCCGGCCAAGTTGCCGACCCAACCACTGGTGCGCGAGCCGTACCTGTGTATCGCACCACGAGTTACGTGTTTCGCGATGCGCAACACGCACAAAACTTGTTTGCGCTTGCCGAGATCGGCAACATCTACACGCGCATCATGAACCCAACGCAAGGTGTGCTTGAAGCACGTTTGTCATCACTTGAAGGCGGCACTGCAACTGCAGTTGGTTTGCCAGGTGCACTTGCAGTGAGCTCGGGACAGTCTGCTGAGTTGCTTGCGATTCTGACAATTGCAGAAACCGGCTCGCACATCGTTGCATCGCCAAGTTTGTATGGTGGTACCTACAACTTGTTTCACTACACGTTGCCAAAGTTGGGCATCAATGTCACGTTCGTTGAAGACCCAGACAACCTCGATCAGTGGAAGGCAGCAGTTCAGCCAAACACCAAGTTGTTCTACGGCGAAGTATTGGCCAACCCGCGCAACAACATTCTCGATATTGAGGGCATCAGCAAAGTTGCACACGCAGCCGGCGTGCCACTCATCGTTGACAACACCGTTCCAACGCCATACCTGATTCGTCCAATTGAGTGGGGCGCAGACATCGTTGTGCATTCGCTCACCAAGTTCATTGGCGGACACGGC
>JAQCJO010000029.1 GCA_027592925.1 Actinomycetota bacterium
CTCAACATGGCCAACTGCTTCTTGCAGAGTCTTGAAACCAAGTTGCGCAAGGTACTCGCGCACCTCTTGAGCAATGTATTCAAAAAAGTTGACAACAAACTCTGGCTTGCCGCTAAAGCGCTTGCGCAGTTCTGGGTTTTGTGTTGCAATCCCCACCGGGCATGTGTCGAGATGACAGACGCGCATCATCACGCAACCACTCACCACGAGTGGTGCAGTTGCAAACCCAAACTCTTCGGCACCAAGCAGTGCAGCCACGATTACATCGCGTCCCGTTTTCATCTGGCCATCGGCTTGCACCACAATGCGGTCGCGCAATCCATTGAGTAACAATGTTTGTTGCGCTTCTGCCAACCCAAGTTCCCACGGCGCGCCCACATGCTTCAACGAAGTCAGCGGCGAAGCGCCAGTGCCTCCGTCGTGACCCGAGATCAGCACCACATCGGCCTTTGCCTTGCTCACACCCGCCGCAACAGTGCCAATACCAACCTCGGCTACCAACTTGACATGCACTCGGGCAGTTGGGTTTGAGTTTTTAAGATCGTGAATCAGTTGTTTCAAATCTTCAATCGAGTAAATGTCGTGGTGCGGTGGTGGGCTAATGAGGCCCACGCCGGGCGTTGAGTAACGAGTTTTTGCAATCCACGGATACACCTTGTGTCCTGGCAACTGTCCACCCTCACCAGGCTTTGCTCCTTGTGCCATCTTGATCTGCAGGTCATCAGCATTGACCAAATATTCGCTCGTCACACCAAAGCGCCCAGATGCAACCTGCTTGATTGCCGATCGCTTGGAGTCGCCGTTAGTTAAAGGAATGTTTCGTTCGGCATCTTCGCCGCCCTCACCCGTATTGCTCTTGCCTCCAATGCGGTTCATCGCAATCGCCAAAGTTTCGTGCACTTCCGCCGAGATCGACCCGTAGCTCATTGCCCCTGTAGAAAAACGCGTGACAAGACTCGCCACCGATTCGACTTCATCGATTGGAATGCTTTGGCGGTCTGCTGTGAAATCAAAAAGTCCACGCAGAGTTGAAAGCACCCGAGACTGATCATCAACAGCCTTGGTGTATTGCTTAAACACGTCGTATCTACCTGCGCGAGTTGCGTGCTGCAATCGATACACCGTCTCTGGGTTGAACAAATGATGCTCTCCCTCACGGCGCCACTGATATTCACCGCCCAATTCAAGCTTGCGATGCATGCGTTGATCTGGACGATGAGGATGAGCAATTGCGTGACGTGCAGCAACTTCTGCCGCAATTTCGGTCAGACCAATGCCACCCAGTCGCGACACAGTTCCAGTAAAAAACTCACCAACAAGCTCTTTGCCAAGTCCAAGTGCCTCAAAAATTTGTGCGCCCGTATACGAGGCCACTGTCGAAACGCCCATCTTCGACATCACCTTGAGCACACCTTTGCCTGCAGCCTTGATGTAGTTGTTGACAGCCTTTTGCGAGTCGATGCCTGCAAGACCGTTTACTCCCTCGCCATCATTGGCCGCAATCATGTCTTCGATAGATTCAAATGCAAGATATGGGTTAATGGCGCCCGCTCCATAGCCAATGAGCAATGCCATGTGATGCACTTCGCGTGCATCGCCACACTCGACTATCAAACCAACTTGTGTGCGCTTCTTTTCACGAATGAGGTGATGATGCACCGCGCTTGTGAGCAACAACGATGGAATCGGCGCGAAGACTTCGTCCGAGTTTCTGTCCGAGATCACGACGATGCGGGCACCCTTATCAATTGCATCACTTGCGGTCGCGCGTGCTGCATCAAGCGCATCGCGGAGTCCTTGTTCTCCATCGGCAACCCGATACAAGCCACTCACTACAACAGATTGCAATTGTGGATACGTGTTGTCGTCGTTGATATGGATAATTTTTGCAAGATGATCGTTATTGATAATTGGAAAAGGCAGCACAAGTTGTCGACAATGCTCTGGACCAGCCTCGAGCAAATTGCCCTCTGGTCCCACTGCAGTGCCAATTGATGTCACTACTTCTTCTCGAATTGCGTCAAGTGGCGGGTTTGTGACTTGTGCAAACATCTGCTGAAAATAATCGAACAGTAGGCGTGGTCGTGCAGAAAGTACAGCAATAGGTGTATCTGTACCCATCGAACCAAGCGGCTCGCCTCCACTCTTGGCCATTGGCGCCAAAATTATTTTGAGTTCTTCGTGTGTGTAACCAAACACCTGCTGACGGCGCAGCACGCTGTCGCGACTAAACACCATGTGTTCACGTGCAGGCAAATCGCTGAGCTCTACAAGTCCAGCCTCAAGCCATTCCTGATACGGCGCTGTTGCACTCAGTTGTTGCTTGATCTCATCATCTTCAACAATCCGACCTAGGTCAGTATCGATTAACAGCATTCGCCCTGGTTGCAACCGTCCCTTGCGAACAATTTTCGCCTGATCGAAATCTACAACACCAACTTCACTGGCCATAATCACAATGTCATCGTCGGTCACCCAGTAGCGACTTGGACGAAGTCCGTTGCGGTCAAGTACCGCACCGATCAATGTTCCGTCAGTGAAAGCAATACAGGCCGGTCCGTCCCACGGTTCCATCAAAGACGCGTGGAAGCGATAAAACGCACGCTTATCGGCACTCATGGTCTTGTTGTTTTCCCACGCCTCAGGAATCATCATCATTACTGCATGGGGCAAACTTCGGCCGCCCAAGTGCAGCAGCTCGAGCACTTCATCAAAACTCGCAGAGTCACTGCCACCCATTGCGCAGATTGGAAATGCTTTTTCAAGCCCTGGCAACAAATTGCTACTTAATAAAGACTCACGCGTACGCATCCAGTTGCGATTTCCCTGCACTGTGTTGATCTCGCCGTTATGGGCAATAAATCGGTACGGGTGAGCAAGTGGCCACGAAGGAAATGTGTTGGTCGAAAATCTGCTGTGTACGAGAGCGATCGCTGATTCAATTCGTGTATCGGTGAGGTCTGGAAAAAACATTGCTAACTGAGGCGTCGTCAACATGCCTTTGTAGATGAGTGTCCGGCTCGATAAAGATGGAAAGTATGTCTGCAACTCTGTTGGCAATTCGTGTTCAATGCGCTTGCGAGCAATATACAACTTGCGATCCAACTCAATCTCCCGTGCACCATCCTTATCTGCAATAAATATCTGTGAGAATGCTGGCATCACGTCTCGCGCGCTCTTGCCAAGACAACTTGGGTCGACCGGCACCTCACGCCAACCCAGCACATCGAGGTCTTGCTCGGTAATAATTCGTTCAACTGCAACGACTGCCGCGTCACGAAGTTTTTTGTCAGCCGGCAAAAAAGCAACACCGACCCCGTAACTGCCTTCAGCAGGTAAAACAAAACCAACGACTTCCGACAAAAATCGATGAGGAATCTGAATCAGCACTCCAGCGCCATCGCCAGTCTCTACTTCGGCACCTGTTGCACCGCGGTGTTCCATGCTGCACAGCGCACCGATGCCCATCGCAACGATGTCGTGCGATTTTCGACCTTTGATGTCCACGACAAACGAGACGCCACATGCGTCGTGTTCAAATCGTGGGTCGTATAAACCGCTTGCAGGCGGCATTGCATGTTGCATCGTCGTCGTGTCCTATTGACTACTCGGTTCAGCCGACGTAATTCAGTCTGAACTTTTTGCAGATTACTGAAAAGAAATCCGCAGGGACGACGCTGGCCCGTGACAAAACTCTAGCGACTAATCAGCGAAACTGGCTGCCCGAAACAAAGTTTGGTGGACGCTTTTCAAAATGCGACATCACCGCTTCTGCTTGGTTGGCGGTGCCAATTAACCGGCCGATCGTTTCACGCTCGGCCGCAAACTGTTCGGCCGCCCCACTATTTGCCAGCAAGTTGATGAGTTTCTTGGCACCCCGCACCGCATCTGGGCTGCGACCAGCAATCTCACGCGCCATCGTCATTGCATCGGCATGCACATCTTGCGACAACTGAGTTGCAATGCCCATCTCGTGTGCCTCATGACCACTAAAAACACGCGCTGTAAACACCAAGTTTTTCACAATGTCCGGTCGCACAAGTCGGCTCAGCATCAATGTGCCGGTCATGTCGGGAATCAGACCCCAGTGCACTTCCCGCACAGAGAGTTGAGTGTCTGGGTGCACAATACGAATATCGGCACCAAGTGCGATCTGAATTCCGCCACCCAATGCATGACCATGCACAGCAGCGATTACCGGCACCGGCACCTCTTGCCACACCCAACACACTTGTTGGGCCATATGCGTAATGCGACCATCCACCATCGCGCCAGCATTCATGTCGGATTTTTCGACAGCTTTATTGTCAGCTGCATTGGCTTTTACACCAGCCTCGGCCATCTGCGCAAACGATGAAAAATCGAGTCCTGCACAAAATGACGCACCGTCCCCCGACAGCACAACCACGCGCAGGCCATCAAGTTTCTTGAGATACTCGCCAGCGGCGTTCAGCGATGTGAACATTGCATTGTCCAGCGCATTGCGTTTGTCGGCTCGATTCATCTTCACATCGGCGATGCCATCAACGACCGAAATCATGACCCGATCATCAATTACTCCAGGCACATCTACTCGTTGCACTGCGCTCATCACATATCCCCTCGCCAAGTCGTGTATCTCTATCGTGGCATGGCACACTAGATGCCATGCAACTCAACTTAACCTCCGACGAAGTTCTCACATCCACCCGCAGTGTGCGCAAGCGCCTCGACTTTGAGAAGCCCGTAGAACGCAAGATTGTTGAAGAATGCCTCGAAATTGCGCTCCAGGCTCCAACCGGTGGCAACAACCAGGGCTGGCATTGGATCATCATTGAAGACGCCGCAAAAAAGAAGGCCCTTGCCGACATCTATCGCGCTAACTGGGCCGTCTACGCCACACTTCCCGGTGGCAAGCCACGCGGTGATGCTCGCGACGAACAACTTCCTAAAGTGCGCGACTCTGCAACATTTCTGGCAGAGAATTTTGAAAAAGCGCCAATGCTCATGATTCCGTGCATCGAGGGTCGACTTGAAAATCTTGATGTTGCGATGGGCGCTGGTGCTTGGGGTTCATTGCTGCCCGCAGCGTGGAGTTTTATGCTCGCGCTCCGCGGTCGCGGCATGGGTTCAGCCTGGACGACGATTCACTTGATGTTTGAAGGCGAGAAGAAGGCCGCAGAGCTACTTGGTATTCCATACGACAAGATCACGCAAGGTGGATTGTTTCCGATTGCGTACACCATCGGTACCGATTTCAAGCCGGCAAAGCGACTGCCACTCGACAAAGTGCTGCACTGGGACAAGTGGTAGTCAGTAAAATAAGTGTTAAGGATTTAACGAGAGGATTATCGATTTGACTGCTTCAGCAGGAACCCCCATCGAACTCGTCAACAACGTTTATGCATCACTTGAAGAGCGTGTTGCAATTGGTCGCAAGCGATTAGGTCACAATCTCACATTGACCGAAAAGATTTTGATCAATCATCTCTCCGACCCAAAAAATCAGGAGATGGAACGCGGACGTAGCTATGCAGACTTCGCGCCAGATCGTGTGGCGATGCAAGATGCCACAGCCCAGATGGCCCTGTTGCAGTTCATGACTGCTGGTCTTCCAACTACTGCCGTGCCTTCGACCGTGCATTGCGATCACTTAATTACGGCAAAAGTCGGTGCACGCATCGACATGGGCGTCGCCATCAACACCAACAAAGAGGTGTATGACTTTTTGCAAAGTGTCTCAGCAAAATACGGCATCGGATTCTGGGGTCCAGGCAGCGGCATCATTCACCAAGTCGTGCTCGAGCACTACGCATTTCCTGGTGGAATGATGATCGGCACCGACAGCCACACACCAAACGCAGGTGGCCTCGGCATGGTCGCTATCGGAGTCGGCGGCGCTGATGCGGTCGACGTGATGACTGGTTTCCCATTCAATGTTCGTTGGCCAAAAGTAATTGGAGTGAAACTCACCGGAAAACTTTCTGGTTGGTCGAGTCCGAAAGATGTAATTCTTGAAGTCGCACGCGTGCTCACCGTCGAAGGCGGCACTGGCGCAATTATCGAATACTTCGGAGACGGCGCCGACACCATTTCGGCAACTGGCAAAGCAACTGTTTGCAACATGGGTGCCGAAATTGGCGCAACATGTTCGGTATTTCCATATGACGCAAACATGTCGGCTTACTTGCAGGCCACGGGCCGTGCCGACATCGCCAAGGCCGCCGACAGTGTTGCAACAAACCTGCGCGCAGACGACGATGCAACCTACGACCAAACCATCCTGATCGATTTATCATCACTCAAGCCCCTCATCAATGGCCCGCACTCTCCAGACCGCGCCCACAAGATCGGCAAGGATATTGCTGCTGCCGCAACAGCAAACGAGTGGCCACTCGATATCTCGTCGGCACTCATCGGTAGTTGCACCAACTCTTCATACGAAGACATCACGCGTGCGGCATCTGTTGCTCGTCAAGCAAGTGCCCATGGCCTCAAAGCAAAAGTAGAGTTGCTGATCACTCCAGGCTCCGAGCAAATTCGTGCGACTATCGAACGAGACGGACTTCTCGCCGATCTTGAAGCAATTGGTGCAACAGTTTTGGCCAACGCGTGTGGTCCGTGCATTGGTCAATGGGACCGATCAAAGGAAATAACAAGCAAACCGAACACCATTGTCAACTCGTTTAACCGCAATTTTCCTAAGCGCAACGACGGCTCGGCCAACACACTCAGTTTTGTTACAAGCCCAGACACCGTCATCGCACTCGCACTTGCTGGTCGTCTCGACTTTGATCCAACGACCGACACGTTGACCACACCTGATGGCACCCAAGTCAAACTCGAGATCCCTCAAGGCGAAGTATTGCCAAAGGCGGGTTACGACGTAGGCATCGACACGTTTATTGCCCCACCTGCAGATGGTTCAGATATCCAAGTGAACGTCAGTCCAACGAGTGATCGACTGCAATTGCTCAAGCCATTTGCAAAATGGAATGGCAATGACTTCCTCGGTATGCCTATTCTCATGAAGGCCAAAGGCAAATGCACCACCGACCATATTTCGGCTGCTGGCAAGTGGCTCACCTATCGTGGACACCTACAAAACATCTGTGGCAACCTGTTTGCAGGTGTTGTCAATGCATACAACGATGTTGTTGGTGAAGGCATTGACATGATCGATGGAAAAACTCGGACCTTCCCGGAAATTGCCCGCCACTATGGCGACAACTTTGTGCAATGGACTGCAATCGGAGATCAAAACTATGGAGAAGGCTCAAGCCGTGAGCATGCAGCAATGGAGCCTCGCTATCGCGGCGCCGCAGTCATCTTTGCCCGCTCGTTTGCGCGCATTGCCGAGACCAACCTCAAAAAGCAGGGCATAGTGCCACTCACATTTGCGGATCCAGCGATGTACGACATGATCCGCGAACTCGACACGATTACCGTACGCGACATGCCACCCAAGCCAGACCAACCGGTGCGCTGCTACCTCAATCAACGTGGTGGAAACCAGATTGAGTTTCAGGCCCTACACACGTTTAGCAATGAGCAAGTTGAGTGGTTTACGGCCGGCAGCGCGCTCAACGTTGTACGCGAAAAGGTTACGAAGGCAGCAGCAGAAGCTGCAAAGGCAGCGCAAGCAAAAACAAAATAGATCAACTACTGTTCGAACATGGAGAGTCTTGCTCGTCTCGTAGCGATTATTCTTGGTACCGCACTTGTTGCAGGGATTATCGCAATCGTGTTATGGCGCAAACCTCCGCGCAACATCATTGCTCGCTCATTTTTTACTGTGTTGATGATTCCCGTGATTTGCATCGGAATTTTTCTTGCCACTCTCTCGGTAGGTATAGGCGAGCGCATGTTGGGCGTCGCAATTTTTATTGCAGCAGTGATGGCCATCAAGTCGCTACTTTCCAAAAAATAATTGCCACTACATCACACCCGAGAAATGGGAAAGGCCCCACATTGCTGCGGGGCCTCTCAACCTAAGAATCCTGTGGCGGGGGAGCCACATCATGGATTCTGTCGGGCGGGCTCTGGGGGGAGCCCACCGCGATATATATCTAGTATGGCGTACCCGTGGGTAAGCGCGCAAGGCGAACAACATGATATCCCCTATCTATTTTTGAGATAGGTCAGCCCCTTTTTTGGCTATCCTGTGGCGTATGGAGATTCGCCACCTTGCCAGCCTGATCGCAATTGCCGATCATGGCTCGTTTTCTGGCGCTGCTCGGGCCCTCGGAACCGTGCAAAGCAACGTCTCTGCTCATATTTCTCGGCTCGAAAAAGACCTCGGAGTGGTGCTCGTCGAACGCAATGGCGGGGCGCTTACCGACGAGGGCGTAGTGGTTGTCGAACGGGCTCGGCGGATTATTCACGAACTCCAAGACATCGAAGCAGATGTTCATTCGAGCGATACCGAAGTAGAGGGTGAAACACGGCTTGGAAGTATCGGAACAACCGGTCGATGGCTGATGCCCCGTCTTCTTCCTGCACTTAAAAAAGCACACCCGCTCGTGCGCGCAATCATCCATGAAGGTGGAACGTCAAGCCTGATACCTCGCGTGCTCAATGGCGAACTTGATGCAGCGATCGTCCACTTCCCCGTTGATGATCCCGAACTCGTTCTTGAACCATTATTTTCTGAAGATCTTGTGTTGCTCGTGGCCGCAAAACATCGGTGGGCTTCGCTCGAGACCATCACCATCGCAGAACTTGTTACCGAACCACTTTTGCTTGCGCCGCGCAATACTGCTCTTCGACGAATCATTGATCGTGCAGCAGGCACACAACGACTTGCGTTTACACCTCAAGCAGAAATTGATGGCGTGCGACTGCTCACGTCGCTTGCATTTGAAGGATTCGGACCGGCAATTGTTCCAGCAACTGCAATTCCAGGATGGCTCAAGGGTGACTTTGTGAGAGTTGCGATTCCTGAACTTCCTCGACGAGTAGTCGGCTGGGCATCCCGTCGCCGACCAATTCCCAATAAATCAACTCGTGCTGCATTGGAAGTTACCAAGAATGTTGTAGCAAAAAGTGGGGATCGTCAGCCTGGCGTAACAACCGATCTTCTTCCATCTACCCAAGCATCGCCTACGCTCAAAGCGTGACGGGATTGAATAGCAAAGTGTCCACCTCGGTTCAGTTACAACAAGCAGTCAAAGGTGCAGTCAGCGCTGACGTTCGGTTGCTCGCAGAATCTCAACGCAATGTTGTATGGGTCGAAATTGATCCAACTGTTCACTACGGTGCACTCTCGGCAGAAGCATCCGGCGTCATTGCCAATGCCGCCACCACGGCACTCAATCAACGCTTGCCATTGGTGTTGTCGATGGCGTCATCTGGCGCCGACATTTTGGGTGGCATAGACGCGTTGTTTGGCTGGGGTCAAGCAGCGCGCCGTGTAGCAATGTGCTCTGGCATTGTCCCAATTTTCGCAATCGTCACTGGTCCTGCCGTGAGTGGGCCCGCACTACTTATTGGCCTGTGTGACTTTGCGATCATGACTAAAGATTCGTACGCATTTGTTTCTGGCCCCACCATGGTTGCTGAGTTTACGGGCATCACGATGACCAACGAAGATCTCGGTGGCACCGATGCGCACTCTCGCCAAAGCGGAGTAGCAAGCTTGGTGGTTGACGATGTTGCGAGTGCGCTCATCGCCCTCGAACAACTCTTGTCATTCATTCCAGACAATGTCGACAGCGTTGCTCCACACGTTGCAACAAACGACTCAGGCGATCGCCTCACTCCAGAGGCTGGCGCAATCATCCCTGACACTGCAACTGGCAGCTACGACGTGCGCAAAATCATTCAGGCAATCGCCGACGATGAAGACATGCTCGAAGTGCGCGAAAGTTGGGCAGCCAACGTCATCACTGCATTCATCACCATCAGTGGCGAATCAGTTGGAGTAGTGGCCAATCAACCAATGGTCCTTGCTGGCACGCTCGATATTCCTGCTTCACAAAAAGCCGCGCGCTTTGTTTCCTTCTGCGATGCATTCAATATTCCTTTACTCACACTTGTCGACACACCTGGTTTTTATCCTGGCAAAGATCTCGAGTGGCGTGGAATGATCCGTCATGGTGGCCAACTCGTGTTTGCATACGCTCGCGCAACCGTGCCTCGCGTCTGTGTCATCTTGCGCAAGAGTTACGGTGGCGCCTACATCGTTATGGACTCAAAAGGCATGGGCAACGATTTGTGCATGGCTTGGCCAAGTGCCGAACTTGCCGTCATGGGCGCAGGTCAAGCCGCCGCGATTTTGCAGCGCCGTGCAACACCCGAGGAACGAGCAGCATTTGAAGCCGACTACACCGAGCGACTGCTCAACCCATATGTGGCAGCCGAGCGTGGCTACATCGATGCAGTAATTAACCCAGCAGAAACACGACGTGAAATCTCGGCTGCGTTCACGATGCTGCGCGATAAAAGAGAGCGACTCCCTGCTCGTAAGCACGACAACACGCCCCTGTAGTGAGGCAACCGCTAAACTCATAGTTGGGGACAGGAAGCTCCTCATCAAAATTGAAGGGAATCAAGATGGCTGAAACAATCACCATCATCGACGACCGAACAGGCAAGAAAGTTACTGTTCAAGTCAAAGATGGCGTCTTTGCCTCGTCGGCGCTCCGTGAGCTTGACCCAAATCTTCGCATGTACGACCCAGCATTTTTGTCGACAGCAGCGTGCTCATCATCCATCACCTATCTCGATGGTGAAGCAGGAGTTCTGCGCTATCGCGGATACCCAATCGAACAGCTTGCCGAAAAATCAACCTTCCTCGAGGTTGCGTACCTGCTGCTCAACGGCGAACTGCCAACAACCCAACAAGCCGAGAAATGGAAATTTGACGTTACTCATCACACGATGATTCACGAAAACATGCGCAAGCGTTTTGTCGACGGCTTCCATTACGACGCCCACCCAATGGGCATGTTCATTTCGGCGATTGCTGCTCTCGGCACGTTCTACGACGATTCCAAAAACATTTTCGACGAAGATGTACTCAACAAACAGATTCTTCGACTTGTTGCCAAAGTGCCAACTATTGCAGCCATGACTTACCGATTCTCTTCTGGTTTGCCTTTCGTGTTGCCAAACAACTCGATGCCATATGCGCAGAACTTCCTCAACATGATGTACCGCATTGGCGACGACTACACCGTGCATCCGGCACTTGCCCGCGCCATGGACGTGTTGTTTATCTTGCACGCAGATCACGAACAAAATTGCGGCACGACAACAATGCGTGTTGTTGCCTCGTCACATGCCGACCCATACTCGGCAACAGCAGCCGCAGCCGCAGCGCTCTCAGGCCCCCTGCATGGTGGTGCCAATGAAGCGGTGATTCACATGCTCCACGAGATCAGTGATGTCAAAAACGTTTCTGCTTTTGTTGAGCAAGTGAAGAATGGTGATGACCGGCTCATGGGTTTTGGTCACCGCGTCTACAAAAACTTTGATCCACGTGCGACCATCCTCAAGAAGGCCGCATACGACGTTTTTGAAGTCACCGGCAAAAATCCTCTGCTCGATGTTGCGCTCAAGCTTGAAGAAGTTGCACTCAACGACGAATACTTCATCTCGCGCAAGTTGTACCCAAACGTCGACTTCTACTCTGGACTGATCTACCAAGCACTCGGCTTCCCTGTCGAGATGTTTACCGTGCTGTTTGCCATACCCCGCACTGTTGGCTGGCTCGCACACATGTCCGAGTTGCTCAAAGACAAAGAACAAAAGATCAGCCGTCCGCGCCAGTGGTACACCGGTGTCGACGAGCGCAATTATGTGGAGATGAAAAAGCGCTAGTTAGCGCTGACATCAATCACGATTTTGCCAATATTGGCATTTGATTCCATGTGCATGTGTCCTTGGGCAATATCTACAAATGCATACCGCCTGTCAATCACTGGTTTGATAGCCCCAGTTTCAAACAGGGGCAATATTTCAAGCGCGAAACGCTGACTGATCGCAATTTTTTCTTCAAGCGGCCGCGCGCGCAAAACGGTTCCCGACAACTTGGCGCGCTTGCCCATCATCGCGCCCAAGTTGAATGGAATATTGCCACCAGCCATCACTCCCACTTGCACAATGTGCCCCTTGAGCGCAAGACACGCGACGTTGCGGTCCACATAGTCGCCACCAATCACATCGAGCACCGCGTCTACGCCACGGCCGTTCGTTGCCTGTTTCACGGCATCCACAAAATCTGCAGTCTTGTAGTCAACAACTATGTCAGCACCAAGTGCCTTGCATGCACTCACCTTATTTGTTGAACACGTAGCAATCACGCGCGCGCCAATTGCTTTACAGATCTGTATTGCTGCGGTGCCCACGCCCGAAGCTGCTGCATGCACAAGTGCCCAACGACCGTTTGTCAATCCACCCTGCACTACAAGTGCATCCCAAGCAGTTATAAAAACTTCTGGGATTGCCGCAGCATCAGCGAGCGAAACATTTGCCGGAATGCGCATTGCCTGGCGCTCATGAATCACGAGTTGCTCGGCATACGCTCCTCCGCTCACGATTCCCATTACCTCATCGCCCAATTTCCATGCGCGCACTCGTACACCTAAACCAATCACTGTTCCAGAAAATTCCATTCCGGGCACGTCATGCGTATCGGGAAACGGGTTTGGATAAAAGCCCATTCGTTGCAACAAGTCGGCACGATTAAGACTTGTGGCACGTACACGCACAAGAACTTCTTCCGGGCCAGGAGTAGGTGCGTTGATGTCTTCAAACGTCAATACCTCGACACCGCCGTGACTCCGCAATACAACTGCGCGCATAAATTCGATCTACGCCATGATCTTTTGCAGGCGACGATCGAGAGTCTCCAAAAACTCTTCGGTTGTTTGCCAAGGTGCTTCGTTGCCACCGACGAGCAATGACAAGTCTTTCGTCATCTCGCCTGCCTCAACGGCCTCGACGCACACCTTTTCTACTTTGCGAGCAAAGTCAATAACGGCTGGCGTGCCATCCAACTTGCCGCGATGCTCGAGGCCGCGTGTCCACGCAAAGATCGATGCAATTGGGTTGGTCGACGTCTTTTTGCCAGCCTGATGATCGCGATAGTGACGAGTCACTGTGCCGTGTGCGGCTTCCGACTCCATCACACGACCATCCGGAGTGGTCAGCACCGAAGTCATTAAACCAAGCGAGCCAAAACCCTGGGCGATGATATCTGATTGCACGTCACCGTCATAGTTCTTGCAAGCCCACACATAGCCGCCTTCCCATCTCAACATGCACGCCACCATGTCGTCAATGAGTCGATGCTCGTAGGTAAGCCTGGCTTTGTCAAACTGCTCTTTAAATTCTTGGTTGAAAACTTCTTCAAATAAATCCTTGAAGCGACCGTCATAGGCCTTCAAGATCGTGTTCTTTGTGCTGAGGAACAACGGGTAGCTGCGCTGCAACGAATAGTTCATAGTTGCTCGCGCAAAATTACGAATCGATTCATCAAAGTTATACATGCCCATCACCACACCAGAGCCCGTAAAGTCGGCAACCTTCATCTCGATCGGTTTGCTTCCGTCTTTCGGCACGTACGTCATCGTCACTTTGCCTTCACCGGGAATGCGAAAATCTGTTGCCTTGTACTGATCGCCGTGAGCATGACGCCCGATCACAATTGGCTTTGTCCAGCCCGGCACCAACTTGGGAATGTTGTTGCAAATAATTGGCTCACGGAACACCACACCATCCAAGATGTTGCGAATCGTCCCATTTGGCGACTTCCACATTTGCTTCAAATTGAATTCTTTAACACGCGCTTCGTCTGGGGTGATAGTCGCACACTTGATCCCTACACCGTGTTTCAAGATTGCATTTGCTGAGTCAATCGTCACCTGATCATTTGTTGCATCGCGATGCTCAATTCCGAGGTCGTAGTACTCAAGGTTGATGTCGAGATACGGCAGAATCAGGCGATCTTTGATGAATTTCGACATAATGCGCGTCATCTCGTCGCCATCGAGTTCAACTACGGGATTAAGAACCTTGATTTTTGTGGCCATGAGGGGCTCCAACTTGTTGATCCGAATGCGATCGGAACTTATATCCGACTTCTAGAGAATACCCCACAACAGTCGCAACACTTGCTTGGCACAGCTTTGACACAGGTTGAACGCACTGCGACCACCTACCATTATAAAAATGGACTTTCAGTGGGCCCCCGAACACGTTGCATTGCGCACTCGCGCACGCGAAATTGCCCAAGATGCTGTCAAACGTTACGGCCGGTTTAACGACACGTGGATGAATGGTTACTCGAAAGAATTTTCGCTCGAACTCGGTGCACTCGGATGGATAGGTATGACTTGGCCAAGCGAGTTTGGCGGTGGAGGTCGACCTGCGATTGAGCGACTGATCATTGCTGAAGAAATGATTGCCGCGGGGGCACCAATTGCTGCATCGTGGTTTGCCGACCGGCAAATGGGGCCAGCACTCATTGCATATGGCACCAAACAACAACAGGATGAGTTTTTACCCAACATGCTTGTGGGCAAAACCACCTGGTGTATTGGTATGAGCGAGCCAAATGCTGGCAGCGACTTAGCCTCACTCAAAACAATTGCTCAGGACGATGGTGACGAATGGGTCATTAATGGACAAAAAATCTGGACAAGCTTTGGCGAGGTGGCTGACTATTGCTACCTCATCTGTCGCACCAGCAACGATGGTCCGCCACATGCAGGTATCAGCGAGATCATCGTGCCAATGAATACTCCGGGCATTGACATCAGACCGATCAAAGACATGACGACAAATAGTCATTTTTGCGAAGTGTTTTATACCGATGCGCGCGTGCCAAAAGCAAACTTGGTCGGTGTGCAAGGCGGAGCGTTTTCACAAACCATGCGCCAACTTGAACACGAGCGCGGAGGAATTGATCGACTCGTGTCCAATAAGGCTCTCTACGACATGGCGCTCAAGGGAGCCGACACAACCAACAAAGTTGTGCGGCAAGAAATAGCCAATATCGAAATCGGATATCGGATTGGTCGCATCTTGGTGATTCGCGAGACACTGCGCCAAGCTCCGGCAGGTTTCTCCGCCGCAACAAAGTGTTTTTGCACCGAACTTGAAACACGAATCTCCAATTTTGTTTTCAACACACTTGGCATGGATGCAACGCTCTGGGATGACGTCACCCAAGGACTCGCCTACGCATCGGGGTACACGATCATGGGCGGAACATCCAATGTGATGCGCAACATTTTGGGAGAACGCGTATTGGGATTGCCTAAAGAACCTCCAGCCCAAAAAGTGCAACCAGCCCACAACTAGAGTTTGCAGATGCATCCCATTCAACTCTCCACCAAGGTGATTGATTCCGGCATCGTTGACGAGCCCCTCAATCGTGTCACCAACGAGATCACTGAACTCGCAACAGACCTCGCCATCGTCGAGAGTTTTAGCCACTCAATAGTGTGGGATACCGGCGACGGACTGATGTGTTTCGATGCATCTGGCGCAGGAAGCGGCGAAGCAGTTGTGCAATCCATTCGAACATGGCGCACATCACCCATCTCAACTCTTGTCTACACACATGGTCATGCCGATCATGTTGGTGGCAGTTTTGCTTTTGCAAATGATGCCATTTCAAAAGGTGCACCAGCACCTCACGTCATTGGACATGAAAATGTCAACAAGCGCATCGACCGTTACACCACTACCAACGAGTGGAATGTGCGTATCAATCAACGTCAATTCGGTGGCATCAAGTCGGATATGAGACCAAACTCGGGCAACCTCAGTGCAGCACTCTCACTTGGTGAAAATGCACACCAATTTCTTCCGCTAGCCACTCTGCGTCCCGACGAATCATTTTCCGATCAACTCATTATTCAGGCAGGAAACACTTCGGTCGAGTTTCACCACGCTCGCGGCGAGACAGACGACCATCTGTGGGGTTGGATACCTGAAAAGAAATGGCTGTTCACTGGCGACTTCGTGATCTGGAATTACCCAAATGCTGGCAACCCTCAAAAAGTGCAGCGTTACGCACTGGAGTGGGCAACCGCATTGCGACGCATGATTGCCCAAGGTCCAGAGTTGTTACTACCCGCTCACGGATTACCAATTGAGGGCAAAAAACGCATCGCCACCGTGCTTGACGACATTGCAACATCGCTCGAAACTTTGGTTTCCCAAGTGATCGATATGATGAATGCGGGCGAAACCCTCGACACCATTATTCACACGGTCAAGGTTCCGCAACACATTCTGGACAAGCCATACATGCGTCCGTTTTACGACGAGCCAGAATTTGTCGTGCGCAATATTTGGCGACTCTATGGCGGATGGTGGGACGGTGCAGCATCACGACTCAAGCCATCACCAGATGCTGTCGTGGCCCAAGAACTTGCCCATCTTGCTGGCGGTGCACATGTATTGATTCAACGCGCGCTCGAGTTATCAGAGACCGATCTACGCCTCGCATGCCATTTGGCCGACCTTGCAGGTTGGGCAGCCCCAGACGACGCATCAGTACATGCAGATCGGGCAACTATTTATGACAAACGTCGTCGAAGCGAAATGTCGCTGATGAGCAAAGGAATCTACAAGGCCGCAGCTCGTGAGTCTGAGGCCATTGTCAAGAATGCTGGTACTTGACAGCCAGAGCACAACATATGTAAGTGTTCATTTATGCATCACTTCTGGCCTTTCCACGTACACATCCTTTGCGCATCACCTCAGCAAAAGGATCGCAAATGCACGAAAGCAACACGGCACCAAAGAACCAGAACATCGTTCTAACAATGTCCGAACTCATCTCCGACGATGCCAAAAAGTCTGCCACTCGCGCCGACGTCATGATGTTGGCGGCATCCACCGAAGCCGAATTCAGCAAGATGCGATTGTGGATCAGCGCACGATTCGACAAAATGAGTAGTGAGAACACCTCGAACACTGATCGACTTCTCCGTCACAACACATTCCAGGTACTCGCCATCTCCATCAGCGCGTTCGGAGTCATTGCGGCACTCGTTGCCAACATCATTTTCTAGATATCCAGTGGGCGCGACGGGACTCGAACCCGGGACCCCTACCATGTCGAGGTAGTGCTCTAACCAACTGAGCTACGCGCCCTTACTTTCGTAAAAGCCTACCCGTTTTAGGCGACGACCCGCAATCGCAAACTCACTTCATTGGCCATTAAACGCCCAGCACGAGTAAGCACAAGTCTGTCGCCCACCTGCGTAATTAAGTCGCGCATAAGTTCTCGATCTTGCTCAGCAAGAGCATTAATCGGCACGCCATCGCGCACTCGAACAAGCAACTGCAATGCTTCAAGTTTGCGCGTCTCGCTATCGAGTAATTCGCTTGACGATTCGGGGATTTCACCTGCATTGATCATCTCGATGTAGCGGTCTGGCGTACGCACATTCCACCAGCGGCGACCATCTTTGTGGGCGTGCGCGGCACAACCAAAACCGTCATAGTTGCCCTGCAGCCAATACAAATAGTTGTGCTTGCATTCGTGTCCAGGTTTTGCCCAGTTTGAAATCTCGTAATTGACTAGTCCGCTATTTGCAAACAATTCATCAACAAGTTCGTACTTGTCGGCTTGGTCATCGTTGTCGGGGTGCCGCTCTGGCTGTGTAGCCAATGGAGTGTTGGCTTCAACGGTGAGACCGTACGCCGAAACATGGGGTGGGTCTAGAGCCACTACATCAGCAACAGTGGTGCGCCAGTCGGTAACCGTTTCGCCTGCTGCACCATAAATGATGTCGAGATTAAACGTCGTGAACCCTGCTTCGCGCACATATGCAACCGATCGGCGTACATTTTCCGGATCATGTGTGCGGCCCAACGCAGCCAATACATGCGGCACGGTCGACTGCACACCTATTGAGATTCGGTTGACTCCACCATCTCGATATGTGCGCATCATTTGAAGCGTGATGTTGTCAGGGTTGCATTCAACTGTCACTTCGGCATTTGGCCCAAGTGGAATTTCTCCTATTACTGCAACCAACTCTTCGGCTGGCACCATGCTTGGCGTGCCGCCACCTACAAACACACTCGTTGCGGGAAGCATCCCCTGAGCCACAACGGTGTTGATATGAATGCGCATTGCGCGCAAATATTCACCTGTTAAATGATGTCGGTCAGTAAATGTTGCAAACGCACAATAGTCACACC
>JAQCJO010000030.1 GCA_027592925.1 Actinomycetota bacterium
ACCTCACGTATGGCAAGCACAAGTTTACGAGCATGCCAACTCTTGTTCCCGAACTGGCTGACACGTGCATCATCGTGAACGGCGTTGCAAAGACTTATGCAATGACAGGTTGGCGAGTTGGCTGGATGATCGGGCCAAAAGATGTGATGAAGGCTGCAATCAACTTTCAATCCCACACCACTTCCAATGTTTCCAACGTTGCGCAGATGGCTGCACTCGAAGCAGTGAGCGGAGACTTGTCGGCAGTTGAGATGATGCGCGAAGCATTTTCTCGCAGAGGCACACTGATGCACGAGATGCTGAGTGCCATTCCTGGGATTACGTGCATGGAGCCTCAGGGTGCGTTTTACTGTTTCCCAAATGTTCGTGGCCTACTCGGCAAGTCGCTGAGCGGAGAAACTGCAACCGACTCAATGCAGTTGGCCGATCTCGTACTCGACCGTGTCAAGGTGGCGTTTGTGCCAGGAGAGGCCTTCGGTACACCGGGTTTTGCTCGATTCAGCTTTGCTCTTGGAGATGCCGACTTAAAAGATGGCATCGAGCGTCTCGCAGCCTTCGTAACGGGCTAGTAACTACCTGGCGCTCAGCGCCACATAGATCAATGCTTCGCTGATTTGCTCAGCAGCGCCCAATACATCGCCCGTAATTCCACCAATTTTGCGTTGCGCCCACCATCTGATTACTGAGGCTCCAACGATGGTTGCAGCCACGGCAGCAATGATCCACACATCAAGAGCAATAAAACCAATAATGAGTGCAAAAATGATTCCTAAAAATGCTCGAGCAATGGGCAACGTGCGCACATAGTCGGCGCCCAGTCCATCGTGACGGGCGAGTGCTGTGGTGAGCATCAACACCAGTGCACCAGTGCGAGCCAAGCAGTGAGCCGCAATAGCAGCAACAAACATCTGCCGAGGTTCTATCGATCCGAGCGCGACTATGCGCAACACAATCGAACCACAGAGTGCCGCCACGCCATATGAACCGTGCAGGGGATCTTTGAGAATGCGCAAGCGATCCTCAATCGACCAGCCACCGACGAAAGCATCAGCGATGTCAGCAAGACCGTCTTCGTGAAAAGCACCAGTAACGAGCACGCCCACGAGCACACCCACTGCTGCTCCCACGAGCGGTGAAGTGAGAGTGCTGACTCCCCATGCAGTTGAGCCAACGATTGCTCCGACGACAACACCCACGACAGGAAACCATGGAGCACTCGATCCAATATTTGGTTCGTGATTATGGCGCACTGGAATGCGCGTCAAAAAACTTAATGCCACAACAAAGCCACGACCCGGAATCCGTCTGCTCACTGAGGCCCAAACCATTCACCGAATGTAGGAACATCAACAACTCCTGCACAGGCCATTGCAACGAGTGGAACTGCGGCCATAGCGCCGCTTCCTTCACCGAGTCGCATGTTGAGATCCAACAGGTGCGGTTTTTGCAAATGTTTGAGCACCTTGCGATGTCCTGGTTCGGCAGAGCAGTGTCCGACCCAACAATGATCGAGGGCACTCTTATCTACTTGGAAGAGTGGCAGTGCTGCAGCGGTAACAACATAGCCATCAATGAGCACGGGTAGGTGCCGCATTCGCGCAGCGATGATTGCTCCACTCATTGCAGCAAGTTCAGCGCCACCAACTTGGCGAAGAATTTCGAGGGGATCATTAATCTGAGTAACACGAGCAACTGCTTTTTCTACTGCTGTCAACTTGCGGGTATATCCATCATCATCAACTCCAGTTCCACGACCCACCCACGCGCTTGGTTTGTCGCCCAGCAACGCTGCAGTGATTGCAGCAGCGATGGTTGTATTTCCAATTCCCATTTCACCGATTACGAGCAGGTCTGCATCTATGTCGTCGACAGCCTTTCTTCCGGCAGAGATTGCCTCATCAAATTGCTCGTGCGACATGGCGGCTTCAACTTGGATGTCATTCGTGGGCAGACCAACACCAACATCAATTGCGTGCACCGATGCTCCGGCAATTTTGGCAAATGCAGAAAGTGTTGACTTGCCCGATTGATAGGCCTTGAGCATCGCTGCGGTGACATCAGTTGGGTAAGCGCTCACCCCACCAGTCACGGCAACGCCGTGATCGGCGGCAAACACCAGTGCCGCCGGGCGCGATACGCGTGGCGAGGTCGTTTGTTGCCAACCAGACATCCAGACAGCGACATCATCGAGTTCGCGTAAGGCGCCGGCTGGGCGCAAAATAGTGTCAGCACGTTCTTGAACAAGTTTTTGTGCAGATACATCTGGTTTTGTGAGCGTTGAGAGTGATGTGCGCAACCAGTCAATTGTCATTTCAGTAGCTCCTGTGGATTATGTAATTGAATTGCTTTTCCTGCAACTAAAAATAGTGACGTCGCAGATGCGCGAGCCCATTGTTGATTTGTTCTGCCTAGAATGTCTCGGTATTGACGAGCGAGTGCGTTGTCGGGGATTATTCCAAGACCAACTTCGTTGCTAATCGCGATAGTAGATCCGGTGCGTTGTGCGATCGCACCAAGCGCGCGAGTGGAGGCTGTGCGTATAGATGCTTCAGTGTTGCCAGCAAGCAGTATGTTAGACACCCACAGAGTGAGACAGTCAATAATCACAAATGACTGGTCTGGACATTTTTTTATCGCACTACAGAGGTCGAGTGGCTCTTCAATTGTTGACCATCCGGGTCGCTCTGCTTTGTGATTAGCGATTCGGTCACGCATGTCGTCATCAAGTGCTTGGGCAGTGGCAACAAAAAATACTGGCTTTGTCGATTTGCTGGCAAGTTCAACTGCTAACGAACTTTTTCCGCTGCGGGCACCACCCAGCAAAAGCGTTAAACCCCGTGCTTGGTTTTCTTGTGTGTCGGTGTTAGAAATCGATTCCACGTTTTGCCTTAAAGCCTTGTTGATATGCGTGCTTTATATTTTGAACTTCACTCACAGTGTCAGCGATGTCTATCAGTGATTGCGGTGCATCTCGACCAGTCACAACCACGTGCACGTGGCTAGGGCGTCCAACGAGGGCATCCAATACGGGCTGAGTCTCAATCCAATTCCAATTCAGAGGGTAGGTGAGTTCATCAAAAATAAGGAGGTCGTATTCTCCTCCCATTAACAAATCGTGTGCCTTCGCCCAAGCGTTGGCTCCAGTCTGTTTGTCTTTGTCCAGGTTGGCCGAGTCCCATGAAAAGCCCTCTCCGAGCGTGATCCAATCAACACCAAGTTGTTTGCCGATCTTCTCTTCACCAACATTCCAATCACCAGATTTCACAAATTGCACGACACCGACCTTCCATCCGCGAGCAACGCCACGGATCATGATCCCAAATGCAGCAGTGCTCTTGCCTTTGCCGTGACCGGTATTGACGATCAGCAACGACTCTGGAGTGCGTAGTTCGCCTGGCCTCGGATCAGTTTCTGGCGGCGATTCAGTATTTTCGTGACTCATGGTATCTTTCTGTTTTATTTTTGGTATGGTCATGGTGCTTCGTCAATAGCCGAAGCAACGAAGTATTCAGCGAAGTCCGGTGAGATTCCGGCACTGTCCCGCAACGGTAGTTCGAAAGTTTTTAAGTAATTAAAAACTTTCGTAAGTCCGGTCGCCTAGTACAACGTTTCCAATTACAGTCCTCGCGAGAGGGACAGAAGGAAATTATATGCGCAAGATATCCCTGGTCGGCATTGCCGGCCTTTTTTTATTCATTTCAGCCTGTGGAGGTTCCGAATCAAGTTCGGACACCACCGTTGTTGAAGCAACCGAATCAGTTGCAACATATCCAGTGACTGTTGGTGACTTAACTCTTGATGCACAACCAATGCGCATCGTTTCGCTTTCACCATCAGCAACCGAAATGCTGTTTGCAATAGGTGCTGGACCACAAGTAGTCGCAGTCGATGACTATTCCAACTTTCCGGCAGAAGCAGTTGCTCTCGGAACCGCATTGTCGGGTTTTGAGCCAAACGTTGAGGCAATTGCAGGTTTCACACCGAATCTCGTTGTGATCGGTTATGACCCCGGTGGTTTAGTTGACCAATTGACAGCGTTGAGCATTCCCGTGTTCACCGCACCTGCAGCCGCAACGCTCGATGATGCCTACGCGCAAATTGAGCAATTTGGAATGCTGACTGGACACGTCGATACAGCCGTTGCGTTGTCTTCACAGATGCAAGCCGACATTGAAGCGGCAGTTGCACAAATTGTGATGCCAGCAGAGCCGATTTCGTTTTATCACGAATTGGACAATACGTATTACTCCGTTACATCCAACACATTCGTTGGTCAGATTTACTCGTTGTTTGGCATGCGCAATATTGCCGACAATGCCGAGGCTGGTAACGACTACCCACAACTCTCTGCCGAAGCAATTGTGTCTGCCAACCCAGACATCATTTTCTTGGCTGACACTAAGTGCTGTGAGCAATCAGCAGAGACGGTTACGGCTCGTGATGGCTGGGGCGGCATGAAGGCTGTGTCAACGGGTCGCATTATTGCGCTCGATGACGATGTTGCTTCACGTTGGGGTCCACGCTTGGTCGAATTGGTTATCGCTATTCGTGACGCTGTTACTGCGGTGCTTGCCAACTCATAAGAGAAACAAAATCTGACAACGCAAATTACTTCTCAAGTTCCCACTCAGGGTTCCGACCACCGCTTCTGGTGGCTGGCCCTGAGTGGGGTGTTGGTTGTCGGCGTGATTATCGCAGGCGTGATGATCGGGCCCGCTGGGCCAGAGTGGTGGAGAATTCCTCTCGAGTTGCTTGATCGCTTGCCGTTTGTTTCGATCGACAGCGGGATCAGCAAAATTGATTGGAATATTGTTATCCAAATCCGGGCGCCCCGCGTGGTGCTCGCAGCGCTTGTCGGCTCGATGCTGTCACTTGCGGGTGCGAGTTATCAGGGTGTGTTTCGCAACCCACTTGTCGACCCATACTTGCTCGGAGTTGCCGCAGGGTCTGGTCTTGGTGCCACAATAATTTTTGCGCTTGGTAGAGCATCTACATCTACTTGGATGATCAACCCATTACCTCTCGCGGCCTTTTCGGGTGGCCTTATTGCTGTTTTCTCTACATATATGCTCGGCACAGCGTTTGGTAAGAATCGTTCAAGTACCACACTCGTGCTTGCAGGCATCGCAGTTACTTCGTTGTTTACAGCAATTCAAACATTTGTCTTGCAACGCAATAACGACGTGGTGCGCCAGGTGTATTCATGGATTTTAGGGCGACTCTCGAGCGCAACATGGGGCGATGTTCGGCTTGTGTTGCCATACATCGTGATCAGCGGTGGAGTGTTGCTTTCGCATCGCCGATTACTTGACGTGATGCGTGTTGGTGATGACGAAGCCCTTGCGCTTGGCATCAATGTGCGCAGGGTGCGCCTCATCGTGGTGGTAGCCGCCACAATGGGAACAGCGGCTGCAGTTGCAGTGTCGGGCCTGATTGGTTTTGTTGGCATCATCGTTCCGCATACGGTGCGGCTTTTGGCCGGGGCAAGTTATCGCTTAGTGCTTCCTTTAAGCGTGTTGCTTGGTGCAGTTTTTTTGGTTGCTGCGGACATTCCGAGTCGGGTTTTATCTAACCCTGCCGAGACACCGATTGGTGTGATCACCGCATTTTTTGGTGCGCCCTTTTTTCTCATCTTGTTGCGATCAAGAGAGGCATCCCGATGACAACTATTGGTTTTTGCGATCTGACAATTTCTTATGACGGCAAAAATGCTGTCGACAGCTTCAATGACATTTTGTTTTCGGGCGAGTGGTTGTGTCTCATTGGCCCAAATGGTGCGGGCAAGTCGTCAGTGCTTCGTGCCACGGCTGGTCTCGTGCCATACATAGGCTCTGTTGCGATTGATCAGACCGAAATACCTAATACCTCTGCGCGATGGCGAGCGCAACACATTGCGTATGTTCCTCAATCTCCAGTGATTCCTACCGATATGTCGGTGTATGACTATGTATTGCTTGGCCGTAGCCCATACATCAGTTATTTTTCGACAGAGTCATCACATGATCGCGATGTTGTTAGTCGCGTGCTTGAGCGATTGGATTTGAGTCGATTCACAGACCGTTCGTTGGGCACGCTTTCTGGCGGAGAAGTGCAACGACTGGTGATTGCGCGAGCACTTGCACAAGAAGCACCCGTGTTGTTGCTCGACGAACCAACTAGTGCCCTCGATATCGGCCATCAACAACAGGCACTCGAACTCGTAGATGGTTTGCGTCGCGAACAAGGGCTCACAATAATTTCTGCAATGCACGACCTCACACTGGCTGGTTTATATGCAGATCGATTGGTCTTAATGCACGAAGGCCATCGAGTTGCTGAAGGCACGGCCAAGCAGGTTTTGAGAAGCGAAACCCTTGCAGAGTTTTATGGTGTTTCGGCTCGCGTGCATCACGAACCCGATGGCACGGTTGTCGTGATTCCGCAACGTTCTTCTCGTTTGTAAAGGTTCAGCCACTACCGTTGTTCGCGATGGTTGATTCAAGTCGCATTCTCAACGCCCAGGTAGTTGGATGCGCATCATCACATCAACAATTACTGCAGGCGCTTGACGGTCTTACCGATGAGCAATGTCGACAACCATCACTGCTGATCGGTTGGAGTCGAGGTCATGTGCTGAGCCATTTGGCCAATAATGCCTATAGCCACGTGCGCATGTTTGCAGCAGCGAGCCGGGGCGAAGAAGCCGAGCAATATGAGGGTGGCAAGCCAACACGTGACGCCCAAATTGAGGCGTGGTCGAATCTCAGTGCGCACGAATTGGTTGGTCATGTACGCGCGAGCATTTATGCGCTCGAGGGTGCATGGGCGTCCGCCACTCCAACAACATGGACTGGTTTTGGCATCAAGTCACATGCGGGTGGTGGGCGAGTGGCTATCACCGATCTGATGTTGATGCGATGGTGCGAATCTGAAGTGCACCTGGCTGATCTCAATTTGAATTATTCGTTTGAAAATTGGGACGCAACATTCGTGCGATTTGAGTTGGACCGACAACTCATGATCTGGAATAGTCGCAAATCGATGGGGCTCACCGTGTTGCCCGATGCTGCTGCCAAGTTGTCGCCCAATCATCGTCTTGCATGGCTGCTTGGCAGACTTGCTGTTGATGAGCTACCCGAGGTGGATGCGTACTGAGGTGTTGTTGCGCAAATTGATTACAAGATTGGCATTCGTTGTCATTGCATTGCTGACAGTGCTTGCACCAGCACAAATCGCATCAGCACATGCAATCTTGCTCACAAGCGAGCCAGCACCGAGTGCAGTTCTTGATGAGTCACCGACAGAAATCGCATTATTTTTCAACGAGTTTGTTGACACCGTGTTTGGCAAGATTCGCATTCTTGATTCGGCTGGCAATGTCGTTCAAACAGTCAAGCCAATTCGAGACGCTGCAAATCACACCATCGTTCGCGCACCAATCTCGACGCTTGCAAACGGTACGTATGTAGTTGTCTGGCGAGTTGCGTCAGACGACAGCCATCCTGTGCAAGGGTCGTTTTCGTTTCAGATTGGCAATAAGTCAACCGTTATTTCGGCAACTGCTCAATATCAAGTGCTCGAGCGTCACGGACTTGCAAGGCTGTTCGACGTCATTCGTTGGGTTACCTACCTCGGTGTTGTTTTACTCATCGGCGGCATCGGGTTGTTGCAGGCTGTACGCACCGATCGACTATCTCCACGCTCAACACTCGCGCTCATTGGTGGTTGGGCGTTTGCCGCATTGGGCACTCTTGAGGGTCTGATTGCATACGGCCCACACGTTTCGGGCTACAAGATCTATAAGGCAGTCGATCTTTCGTTGCTTTGGGAAACGTTGACGACGCAGTACGGCAAGATGCAACTTGCTCGACTTGTGTTGTTGGGCATCATTGGCGCACTTATTGCAGTGATTCAGTTTCGTGGTACGTGGTGGTGGAAATTTGGTGCATGGGTGTCGCTCGTTGGTGTCACTCTCACGCTTTCGTTAGCCGGACACCCTGTTGTCACAAATCCTGTTGTGTTGAGCGTTGGTCTCGACATGTTGCACCTGCTTGCTGTTTCACTATGGGTGGGGCCACTGCTGATCATTGTGTATGACCGCAACATGTGGCTTGCAACTGACGAATCAACATCTGCACCTTCATTGCAGTGGTTTTCGCGCACTGCAGGCTTTGCAGTACCTGTCATTGTTCTCACTGGAACACTGCAGGCGTGGCTCATGTTGGACGGCTTTGGTCAGATATTGGACAGTCGTTATGGAAGAACACTGATTGTCAAGGTGTGTCTCGTTGTCGTCTTGATTGCGCTCGGCGCAATGTCACGAAAGGCGATGCAACGCAAGCAGTCTGGCTCATTGCGCCAGTCGATGGGTATTGAGGTGTTGTTCGGCCTCATCATCTTGGCTCTCACCTCAACCCTCGTTGCCATGCCGCCGAAGGGGACTATTGAACCAGCACCGCTTTCGTCCACCAGTTTTCAGGGGAAGATGATTGTTGAACTGTCGCTTACTTCAGCACGCGTTGGCCAAAGTGAGGTGCACATTTTGGTTGCAATGGCGGACGGTTCATTGATCCAGGTTGATTCTGCAACTGCTCGAATGTCAATGCCCGCACGCAATATACCCAATGGACCGATCGCGCTTCAAGAGACCAGACCCAATCACTTTTCCGGCGTAACCGAGTTTGCATATTCGGGTGAGTGGGTAGTCGAGATTTTGATTAAGCAAACAGCAAGTTCAACGACGCTGTTCAAAATAGCTGTTGATATCAAAAAATAATTTGTTATTTGTTTTTTAACATCACGAGGTGATGGCCGAGACCTGTTGCCTCGTCAACAAATTGATCTCCAACGGTCGCAAATCCGTTTCTTTCATAAAAGTACAGTGCGTTGTCGCGAGCGCGGGCCCACACATATGTTGAGCCCATCGACACCGCTCTGTCGATGCCGGCTTGCAGCAGTATGCGCCCGAGACCTTTTGATTGCAGATGTTTTGCTACAGCCATACCGCGCAGTTGTGTTGCGGGCGCGTCGGCATCGAGTGGCCATGGGCGTGGCAACCATGTAGAACACGCAATCAAGACGCCGCTCTCTCGAATGCCGAGGTGCACCGAACCTTCAGTGTCATCTTCTGCGTAGCGGGAGTCTTGTGACGGTGTGCCATCTCGCAGTACAGACATGCGCAACACGAGCACCTCGTTTGTTAGCACTTCTTCAACCAAGTAGTCGCTAGTCATTGATGTTCACATTCGAGCCATTTTGAGCAGCAGATCGATACATCGCATCTACTGTGCGGTGAGCTTGCAACGCCACGTTGACATCGGGGTAGGCGGGTGTGTTGGTAGCAACTGCGTGTACAAATGCAACATCGGCATTGCTTGCGCCATAAGCAAGTGGTTCGGTGTGAGCAAGCAACTCGTCAGCGCCAAGCGAGCCAGTTACGCCGTCGCTGTCGTGCCACTCGACTGGGCCAAACCATTCATGCCCACGCATCGTGATCGTTCGATTTTCACAAAAGATCTCGACACTGCGTTGGCTCGGTCGTGTGAGGTTGTCGTGCCAGATAGACGACAAGGTTCCAACTGCACCATTTTCAAACTGCAACGATGCACTCACCGAATCTTCAATACCTGGGCAGCCATGAAAGTTGTGCGACCTCATACTTGTATCAGTGATGCTGCCGATCAAGAAGTGCAGCATGTCGACGTCGTGGATGCTGTGCTCGAGCAGTGTTCCTGCTCCTGCCCTCGAGACGTCCTTACGCCAGTCCGATGCGTAGTAACTCTGAATGGGGATGAACTGGTCGTCTCGAAACACCACGTTCATCACACGACCAGATTTCTTTTCGGCGATCAACTCGCGTGCCCACAAATAACTGGGTGCATGTCGCAGCACTAAACCAACTTGGTTGATTACGCCGCTCGCGTTGACTGCACTCACGAGTTGCTCCGCCTCGGCCAACGTTGGCGACAACGGTTTTTCACAAAACACGGCTTTGCCAGCCGCAATGACTTTTTCAACAAGCCTGCGATGCTCTGAAGTCCACGTGCACACATAGACCGCGTCGGCTGATGCAATCACTTCGTCTTCCGACGCACACATTGTGTGACCACTTGCTAAGCAAAATGCTTGAGCACGATCGGCGTCGGTGTCGTAAGCGCCTGCGCGCACAATATTTGCACCACCTCGCTTGAGACTCTTGGAGTGATAGGTGGCGATAAAGCCAGTACCCAAAAATCCGATGCGCACTGGGTCGTTAGTCATCGCGCTTTACTGTAGTTGCACGCCCGACTGGCCCAAAGTACGCACATCAACTACGCGGTCCGACAATCGTGCTGCCTCATTGTGATCATGGGTAACGTGCACCACTGTGGTTCCACGAGTACGCAGCAAAGCACCCATGTCTTCAAGCAGTCGGTCGCGAAGTTCGGCGTCGAGACCGGTGAGTGGTTCGTCTAGCAACAAAATAAATGGGTCAGCAACGAGTGCGCGAGCGACTGCAATTCGCTTTGCTTCACCGCCCGAAAGCTGGCCCACATCACGATGCGCGAGATCCTCCATGCCAATAAGGCTGAGCATCTCGTTTACCTTCTCGATCTGCAGTGCTTTTGAAACTCGCTTAATTCGCAATGAGTAAGCGATGTTGTCAAAGACGCAGAGGTGAGGAAACAACTGGTTGTCTTGAAACACAAGGCCCACATCGCGCTTATGTGTGGGCACTCCAGTCATGAGCTTGCCGTCGATGACAACGTTGCCCTGACTCGGTTGTTCAAGACCAGCGATCACCCGTAGCAGTGTTGTTTTACCTGAACCACTTGGGCCAACGAGCGAGACAATCTCACCACGTGCGACGCTGAGGCTTGCATTATTCAAAATGGTTCGGCCTTCATAGTTGAGAGTGATGTCGGTGAGTGCAAGCATCACTTTGCCTTTCTGCTTGGTCGCAACATGTCAATCAAAAATATTGCAATCATGCTGATGACCACAATAATGACGCAGAGCGCGTAGGCCTGAGTGCGCAGTGCGTCTCCGGGCCGCGAAAGCAAGCGCGAGATTGTGACCGGCAGAGTTTCGCTGCTTCTGCGGGTAAGAAAACTTGTGGCACCAAATTCGCCGATCGAAATGGCAAATGCGATTGCTGCCGATGCGCTAATCGCACGAGATATCAGCGGGCGATCGACTGTCAGCCATGTTTGTAGCGGCGTTGCTCCAAGGCTGGATGCGACTGACTGCAAGCCTCTAGGAATTTGTCGCACAACCGGCAACACGATGCGAACCACAATCGGTAATGCGATCAATGAATGGGCGAGCGGGGTGATTATCCACGCCGATCGAAAATCGTATGGCGCAGTGTCATATGTGATGAGAATGCCAAGTCCAATTGTCACGGCAGAGACGGTGAGTGGCAGTACGGAAATGCGCTCGAGCCACACAAATCTCGGTGATCCGTATGCGACTCCTAGAGCCACCATGAGTCCAAGCACTGTTGCAATCACCATGGCACACAATGCAAACAACGTGCTGGTGGATATCGCCCCAAGAGTTGTCGACGATGTAACCGCTCGCCATCCGCTAAGCGTAAAGCGAGTGGCATCTGGTGTTGTTTGGGTAAGTGAGCGCCACAGAAGTGCCGACAATGGGGCGATAACAACCGCAGCAGTTGCAAGTGCAATGCCATACACCAGTGCAACTTGACTACGAGTGCTTGGTGTTCGCTGCACTACAGATATTTGTGGGCCTACAGATTCGCCACGATGACGTTTTGCCCACCACCACAACAGTGCCGTGAGCACAATCATTTGCACAATCGAGAGTGCGAGAGCACCAGGCATGTCGCCGATTAATACGCTGCGCGTATAGATCTCGGTTTCGATTGTTGATCTGGCCGGGCCGCCAAGCGTGCGCACGATGCCGTATGAGGTAAAGGCAAATAGTGCAATTACTCCACTGGCGGTGGCAAGTGCGCTGCGTAGAAGTGGCAGGGTCACTGTGCGAAAGACGGTTAATGGTGATGCACCCAGTGTGCGCGCGGCCTGCTCGATACCTGGATGTAGTTGCTCCCAGCACGCGCCAACGATGCGCACCACCACAGTGAGATTGAAATATGCGTGCGCAAAAATGAGGGCAGTTGCGGTGTAATGCAGTTGTGAGGGAAGCACCGCCAAGAACGCAGCACCGACCACAACTGTTGGCAACAAAAAAGGCACAGTGATGAGAGCCTGCAAGGCACGGTTACCTGTAAATGCAAAGCGTGACAACACAAAAGTCGCTGGTAGCGCAACAACCAACGTCAGCGCAGTACTTGCAAGTGCTTGCCAAGCAGTAAACCACAATGCTTGTTTGATCGTCGAATTATTGAGTACATCTCTAAAACCTTCAAAGGTTGCACCACGCAAAATTATTGCCGTAGTCGGTATCACCAAGATCAATACCAAGAACACTGCTGGTGCTATCCATAGCCAGCGAGCACTGCGCCTATACAGCGACTGCGTGACGTTCGTTGATGCAACTTGATTCATGGTTATTTCATGTAGCTATTTCAGCACGATTGCTGACCACTCATCAATCCAGGCAGTGCGATTGGTTGCTATCACGTTTGCTTCAAGTCGCAACGGGTTTTCTGGACGCAGTGCATATTTGGTGAAAGCTTCTGGCAACACAGCACCACTGTGCACCGGAAAAACAAATTGGGTAAGCGGCAGGTCGTTTTGAAATGTGAGGTCGGTGAGATAATCGATAAGCAATTTGGCTTCAGCCTCATGTTTTGTGCCGCGAAGAATGCCCGCGTACTCAATTTGTTCAAAGCAGGTGAGCGAGGCAACTGCCGTTGGTGCAGCATCAACAGGTGGGTCAGCAAAGATCACTTCTGCTGGTGGGCTCGATGAATAACTGACGACGATTGGCCTGTCACCTTTGCCCGATGCTCCCGAAAACTCGGTGTTGTATGCCTGGGTCCAGCCATCCACCACCATGACTCCGTTGTCACGCAACGACTTCCAATATGGCTGCCAACCGTCTGTGCCAAATTCGGCAATTGTTGCCATCAAAAAGGCCAAACCAGGTGACGAACTGAGAGCACTCGGCACTACCAACAAGTTGGCGAACTGCTTATTGGTCAATGCATCGAGTGTGAGGGGAGGAGCGATGTTGCGACTCTTGAACCATGCAATGTCGTAGTTAATGCACACATCGCCACTGTCAACTGGTGTTACTTCGTGTCCAGGAATATCAAGCAACAGTGATGCGTTCATAAATGTGGTGTTTGGCGTTTGGTATGCACTAAATACATCGGCTTCAAGTGCGCGAGACAACAGCGTGTTGTCTACTCCCCACAACACGTCACCTTCTGGGTTGCCACTTGTGAGCACTGCTTTTGTAATCAATTGGCCTGTGTCACCGCTCAGCACGATTTCGACTGCGATTCCTGTTGCTGCGGTAAACGCATCAAAGATGCCAGGTGTAGGTGTAAATGATTCGTGGGCGAGCAAGGTGAGAGTGACTTGGCCTTCTAAAGCACCGCCCGTATTTGTCGACGAGTCAGTGGACGAGCCAGTGGACGAGCCAGTGGACGAGCCAGTGGACGAGCCAGTGGACGAGGTAGACGAAGAACAACTCATAGCGATGACCGACAGCGAGATCAGTGCAAGTAAATATTTTCTCATCTCAGGCCTCCAAGGCATTTGGTTGAATAACAAAAAGTTGTCCACTCGCAATCGAAATTGTTGCAGTGGTTGCCGTTAATTCGTTACTGACTCCACGCGACGTGTGTGCAGTAAGAGAATCACCATTGAGCGCCCACTTCAAACCATCAGTCGTTACTCCTGTTGCGGTTTCATCTTGCGCAACTAGTCCAACCACATCTCCGACCTTGCCGTGAATGGTGCATAGGCCAGGCCCGCGAAGCAGTTGCAGTCGGGCTGTGTCCCACAAAGCCACCACGTCGCAATCTTTGAGGGCGGGGTGTTGCAGCACACTGAGTACTCCAAGTTGGTGATCAAGGCGTCCGCCACCGCCAGTCACGAGCACGATGTGTCGAGCGCCTTCCGACACTGCCGACAACAAGGCAAGTTCGGTATCGGTTGCGTCTTTGTCGTGTGGCACTCGCTGCACCACTACGCCGCTGGCTTTTGCCGCAGCAAGCACTGCGTGATCAACCGAGTCCATGTCGCCAATGACCAAGTTGACACGAAGACCCAGATCGATTGCGCTGTGCAAACCAGAATCTGCGGCTACTACAAAATCGTGCTTGGGCAAATATTTGGCGACAGACTTATTGATCGGAAGCCCTCCGATCACTACCACTGCAGTTGTCTCAGCCATTACTTCGCTCCCGCGCTGGCATTATCCAGCAGGTAAGCGGGTCAGTGGCGGCGACCACCCTCTCAGCCCGCCGAACCAGCGAACTCCCCGTGCGTACAACCCAAGCGTACACCGCTCATCTTTATGTTGGCGAGTTTGTACGTCTAATTGTTTAGCGTCGGATGTCTGACTCGATGTAGATCCGTAGTGTGGCGTCTACCACGCTGCGCGCACGAACTTTGGCGTCGTTGATGGCTTGGGCGAGCTGCTGCACCGAAAGCGTGTCAATAAAATCAATTTTTGCCGTGAGCAAGATTTCGTCAGGCCCGAGGTGCATGGTGCGCAGGTGCACAATGCTGCGCACTCGAGGATCATCTTGCAACGCCCGCTCGATAAGTTCTTGCTGCTCTGGCAACGCAGATTCTCCCATCAGCAAGCCCTTCATCTCCACGGCGAGCAGCAGTGCGATCACAATGAGCAAAATACCGATCGTCAAAGAACCGATTGCGTCCCAACGGGCATCGTGTGTGTAGTGGGCAGTGATCACTCCACCAAGAGCAACGAACAACCCAACTTCAGCACCGACGTCTTCGAGTAGGACCACCGCAAGTTCGGGTTGCTTCGTGGTTTTTATAAATTTCCACCATGACAACGACTTTGGTTTGACGTGGTTTGCTTCTTTAATGGCGAGTGTCAACGAGAATGTTTCGAGCACGATAGCCACCACCAAGATGCCGATGGCAATATACAGTTTTGACGGTTCGTGGGGATGCAACAGTTTTTGCACTCCTTCATAGAGCGCAAACAGACCGCCCATGCTGAACAGCACAAGTGCGACGACGAAGGACCAGAAATAGCGCTCACGACCAAAACCAAATTGAAACTCGGCATTTGGCGAACGTTTGGCACGTTTGCCGCCTAGTAATAAGAGTGCCTGATTGCCGGCGTCGGCTGCTGAGTGCACGGCTTCGGCCAACATGCCTGCAGAACCCGTCAGAAGTGCACCAACAAATTTGGCAACTGCGATTCCAGAGTTTGCTCCAAATGCCGCGTAAACAGCGCGTTTGCTACCGTCGTTCATCCGACCACTCTGCCACAGTGGGGTTTGAATAAACAACACGGCGATAGTATTAATGCCGTGAGCCCCTTTGCCAGCATGACTTCAGAGACCACCGACAAGTCCAACACCATCGTCACGGTCACGCCAATCGCGCACATCAAGTTGCTCGAGTTGCGCGATGCCGAGACAGAAGGCGAGCAGTTGGGTCTGCGCCTCGAGATCTTGTCCGAGCCAGGCGAAGACTTTCGCTACGACTTGTCATTCGATTTCTTCACCAAAGCGGCTTTTTCCGACGAGGTGCGCACGATTGACGGACTCAAGATCATCATTCCTGCCAAAGACATCGACTCGTTTCAAGATGCAGTCATTGACCACTCCGACACACAAGGTTTATTGATTCGTAATCCAAACAAACCAAAGTCTGCCCAGATTGAAGGTCTCGTCAACGACGATGACGTCTCTGCCGAGATCGAAACAATTGTCGCTGCAGAAGTAAACCCAATGCTCGCATCGCACGGCGGCTTCGTCACCTTCGCCGGTCACGACAAAGAGGGCACTGCTTACTTCACGATGGGCGGCGGTTGTCACGGCTGTTCTATGAGCCGCCAGACGATGCTTGAGGGCGTGGGCACAATGGTGTCCGAGAAAATTCCTGCGATCACCAAAGTACGAGACCTTACCGATCACTCGACAGGCGCTAACCCTTTTTACTCGTAAGCAATTGCTTACAAACTTTTAGTTGTAGTCGGTAGTTTCGCGAATCTTGTCGAAGATCGGGTTGAGCGCGGCAAACACGTCACCTGCATCAATCAACTTTTGATGATCTCCAACAAACTTGATGTGACCATTAATAAAAGCTTCTTGTGCGTTAAGCACACCAGTCGCTACTGCAACTGCGGTGTCATAGGGCTCTGTGAAGCGCACATCTTCGGGTGATGCTTCTCCGCTTGCAAGCACGGCCAATCCATTGCCAACCTGCAAGTGATACACGACATCGCCGTGAGGCGTGCCAGTTACAACCTGCGTTAATCCAACAGAGTGAATTGCGGCTAGTTGTTGCAACTCGGTATTTGTCGCAACGGCATCCGAAACTGCTTGTACCCAATCGGCTGACAAGTATCGAAGCTTCGACACCTGTCAGCCGATCTTTACGATTGAGTACTTAAGCGGCAACCATGCTCACCGACTTGCGTCGCGAGAACATGATGGAGATGACGAGGATTACAAGTGCAACACCAGCAATCGAGAGGCGTACGCCGTCGTTGTCTTGGTATTTGATGATTGCTGGCAATGTCAACAACGCAACAAGGTTCATCACCTTGATCAGCGGGTTGAGTGCAGGACCAGCAGTGTCCTTGAATGGATCGCCAACGGTGTCACCGATAACTGCAGCCTTGTGTGCTGCTGAGCCCTTGCCACCATGATGACCGTCTTCGATGTACTTCTTGGCGTTGTCCCATGCTCCACCTGCGTTGCTCAAGTAGTTGGCCATCAATTGACCAGTGAGAATAACGCCGGCCAAGAATGCTCCGAGTGCTGCATAACCAATACCGAAACCAACGATGACCGGTGTGAGTACTGCAAGCAGTGCTGGGGTGGTGAGCTCACGCAACGACGCTGCGGTGCAGATGTCGATGACTGGGCCGTAGTCCGGTTGCTTTGTGCCGGCCATGATGCCGCCGTCAGCAAACTGGCTGCGCACTTCTTGCACAACAACACCAGCTGTGCGACCAACTGCACGAATTGCGAGTGCCGAGAACATGAAGGCAATTGATCCACCGATGAGCAGACCAATAAATGTCTTCACGTCCGAAACGTTGATCTGTGTTTCTGGTGCATTGAAGATTGCATCGCCCACAAGACCAAGCTTGAGTTCGCCAGCAATTGTTTCGATGTACGAAGCAAACAACGCAACTGCGGCAATAACTGCCGAGCCGATTGCGAAGCCCTTTGTTACAGCCTTTGTGGTGTTACCCACTGCGTCAAGGCTGACCAAGATCTTGCCAGTCTCGCCGTGCAACTCGCCGGCCATTTCTGCAATGCCAGCGGCGTTGTCAGATACAGGACCAAACGTGTCTTCCGAAACGATGACGCCGGTTGTTGCAAGCATTCCCATGCCGCAGAGCGCTACGAGATAGAGCGAGAACTGAATGTTTCCGCCACCCATCCAAATTGTTGCACCAAGAGCGACTGCGATGCACAAGATTGCGTACACCGATGACTCGAGACCAGATGCAGTACCTGCAAGAACAACTGTTGCTGGGCCTGTCTCGGTTGATTCTGCAATTTCTTGTACTGGACCATACTCAGTTCCAGTGAAGTACTCGGTGAGACGGCTCAACACTTGAGCAAGGATCAAACCAACAAGCACTGCACCAAACAAACGCATTCCGATGTTTGACATGGTCACTTCATTTTCGCCGAACTGAACTGAACCCACGTCTGGGTTTCCTACGTAATAGAACGAGAGGAAGAACGTACCAATAACGGTGATGATTCCTGCTGTGAGGAAGCCACGGTTGATTGGCTTCAGTGCATTTATCTCGCCGTCTTTTGCACGAACAGCAAATACACCAGCGA
>JAQCJO010000031.1 GCA_027592925.1 Actinomycetota bacterium
CTTCCAATGTGATGTTTGGATCATTGCTGGCTGGAACTTACGAAAGTGCAGCCGACACTCTTCGAGATTCTGATGGACGATTGTTTAAAGAAAGTTTTGGCATGGCATCAAACCGCGCTGTGCGCAACCGCACCCGCAGCGAGACTGCATTAGATCGTGCACGCAAAGAACTGTTTGAAGAAGGTATTAGTACCTCACGCATGTATCTGGATCCGCAGCGTCCGAGTGTCGAAGACATTATCGATCAGATTGTTGCGGGTGTGCGTTCGTCGTGCACTTATGCGGGAGCGCAATCGATACCCGAGTTTGCCGACAGAGCCGTCGTTGGTATTCAGAGCGCATCTGGTTATGAAGAAGGTCGTCCACGGGACACGAGTTGGTAACAGCACCGAGTGTCAATGTGGTCGCGATTGACGGACCAGCAGGCGCAGGGAAGTCGACTATTGCACGAGAGTTGGCGCGCAAGTTGAGCCTTCCGTATTTGGATACCGGGGCGATGTATCGCGGCATAACTTGCGCAGTGTTGCGCAAGGGGATCGATGTGCATGACGTGAATGCGGTGGCGCAACTTGCGCAGTCAACAGTGCTGGAGATTACCGAAGACACGCTTGTTGTGGATGGTGTAGATGCAACACAAGACATTCGTGGCGAGGCTGTTACTCGTGCAGTAAGTGCGGTTGCAGCAAATTCTGCAGTTCGTTCCGAACTGCGCGAGCGACAACGGCAATGGGTTGCCAAGCGAGGAGGAGGCGTAGTCGAAGGACGAGATATTGCCACCGTTGTATTTCCTGATGCTCGGTTGAAAGTATTTCTAACTGCAAGCCCACTGGTACGCGCTCAACGACGCGTTGCCCAAAACGGTGGTGATGTCGAGCAGATCGCTCGCGACATTGCTGAGCGAGACCATAAAGACACAACTCGCAGCGATAGCCCTCTACGCGAATCAGAGAATGCGTTATTTGTGGATACCAGTGATCGTTTGATTAGCGACGTTGTCAACGAGATAGTCGGAGTGTTTCATGGCTGAGGTCACCACAAAACTCGCAGGTCAATCTCGGGGAAATAAACTCTTTTACTTAACAATCCGTTTCATTGTGATCGTGATTTGTCGCGTCTACCTTCGTTTGCGAATTGTTGACGCACACAAAATTCCAAAATCAGGAACATTTATTTTGGCTCCGAGCCATCGCTCGACGTTAGATATTCCAGTTGCCGCAGCAACCACACGACGTCGAATGATGTATATGGGCAAAGACTCGATGTGGAAGATCAAGCCCATCGGTGTGTTTCTGACTGCATTAGGAAGTTTTCCAGTAACGCGCGGTTCTGCCGACCTGGAGGCTTTGAAGCGCTGTATTGCTGTGCTCCAACGGGGAGATCCGCTGGTGCTGTTTCCTGAAGGCACGCGTCATCACGGTCGAATTATCGAGCCGTTATTTGATGGTGCCGCTTTTATTGCCTACAAGACAGGTGTTCCGATTATTCCAGTGGGAATTGCTGGATCAGAAGAGATTTGGCCATCGGGAACGAAATTGCCACGCCCTCGCAAATGTGTCGCTGTTGTTGGCGACGCCATTTATCCGAAAGATTTGAATGGCGCACGGGCTACGCGCGAAATGATGAGCGAATTTACTCTTGAGTTGCAGTCTGCCTTGCAGACAGTGTTTGATCACGCATTCAAAATACTTGACTAGCGAGCAAAATAAGACTGAAGCGCATCTCGTAAAAAAATCGGATCTTGGGTTCCGCAAACTTCGCGAGCAGAGTGCATGGACAGTTGTGGAATGCCGACGTCGATGGTGTCGATTCCTAATCGCGTTGCAGTTATTGGACCAATCGTTGAGCCGCAGGCGATGTTGTTGCGCGATGCAAAGTACTGGATTGGCACATTGGCCTTGTTGCAGGCATCAACGAATGGCGCAATAGAGGTTGAACTCGTTGCGTAGCGCTGACCGACGTTGGACTTAATGACTACACCTTGATTGATGAGCGGCGAATGGTTCGTGTCATGGCGCTCTGGGTAGTTGTGGTGAACCGCATGAGCATTATCGGCTGAAATGCAGTGTGATATTGCCAAAGTGTTTATGAAATCTTGCCGAGAGAGATCTGCCGCGATGCACAGTCGCTCAAGAACATGTTCAAGCAGCGGGCCGGCTGCACCGGTTGCAGAGGATGATCCGACCTCTTCGTGATCGAATAGCGCGACCACGCTTGGCGCAACAGTGCCGGTTTGCTGGATCAAAGCCGTCATTGCAGCCCAGCAGGATGCCTGATTATCAATTCGTGCCGATGCGATCAACGAATTATCAGCACCGACAAGAGAAGCCTTTTGGATATCGAACAATTGAGCGGAGCTTGCGCGAATTTGAGACGGGTCTATTCCGCACTGTTGGGACATCCATTGATCAAAATTGAGACCGCTATCTGAAGTAAGCCACAGTGCATTCAGATGCTGATGTCGGTCGAGTACAAGACCCTTGTCGTTAACGTCTCGGTCGAGATGAATGGCGAGTTGAGAAATTCGAGCTACGGGTGTACTGCTCGCGAATAGCTTTGTGCAACCATCTCGCAAGGCAACGTGACCTGCAACTCCGAGATCTCGGTCGAGCCACGAGTTGAGCAACGGACCACCGTAAACCTCCAAACCGAGCAATGACATGTTGGCATGTTGTTTATTTGGTTGCGGCTTGATGTGCAGGCCGGGAGAGTCGCTGTGTGCTCCTACAATGCGAAAACCTTGATGCAAAGAATTCTGTGGGATTTTCCAGGCGATAATCGCGCCGCCCCTTGTGATAAAACCTGTTTCTGCAGACAACGTCCCGACCATTGAGCAATCGGAGAAGCCGGCTTCAAGCAATTGCTTCCGCCACCAATCGACCACGTGGTGAGCCGTTGGGGAAGCGTCTAATTGATCGAGCAGGGAAGATATGGGGTTGACGCCGCTCACCGCTGTGATGGTAGCGAGGGCAGTTGCACTCGCACATCTTGGCCAAGCAGCTTGCACGTCAATTCAATTGGCTCCCCACTAGCAGCCTGAGCAGTGACAACCTCGATACAGGCATTGAGATTGTCGCGTTGAGTGAAACCGATATAGCCAACTGCACAACAAACACCAACTAGGAGCAGTTTGGTGATAAGTGACGAAGCGAATTTGAGAACGATGAGCAAAGTGACAACGGAGACGACTATTGCACCGACCGAAAGATTTTTAGCAAAGTCAGCGCTTAAGTTAAATACATTCATGTTGGTATTCTGTCATGAACTCGACCCTAGGCTGGACATATGAGCGCGAGTGTCAATTTGTCAGGAGTCGGACCTGCCGACATGTGCCTACCCGAAGTTGCCACAACGTTGTCGACGGCGCTCGATAATGCGCTGAAGCAAAGTGAGAGCGATCGACGTGCTGCAGTCGTGCAAGTTGTCGCATCGAACCCAACGTACCTTGACGGTTGGGCATGGTTGGGTGCGTTAGGACGCGACGCGATGGATTCGTACATGGCGTACAGAGTTGGATATCACCGCGGCCTAGACGCGTTGCGTGGCAATGGCTGGAAGGGTTCGGGTTACGTTCGTTGGGCGCATTTGCCAAATCGAGGTTTTTTGAAGTGTTTAGACGGTCTTGCGAAAACGTCAAGACTGATCGGCGACAACGCTGAGGCTGATCGATGCGAGCAATTCTTAGCGCAGCTCGATCCGTCGCACAAGTTCTAACATAAGTTGCGTGCGCGAATCTGTAGATTGTTTTGTATTAGCCGGGGGTAAGAGCACTCGCTTTGGCGCCAACAAGTCGCTTGCGTCAATTGGTTCGGTTCACATGGCTGCTGTTGTTGCAAGCAATTTACGAAACGCCTCTGGTTCGATCGTGCGGTTGATTGGTGCCGATGTGCAAACGAGTAGTGCATTAGAACTGCTGAGTGTTTTTGGTTCAAGAGAAGGCAATGGACCACTGGGGGCAATTGTCGATGCGCTCGAATTGTCCGACAGAGAGTTTGTTGCAATTGCTCCGAACGATACACCGTTCTTTTCCGCAGAGTGTTTCACTCGTCTGATTGATTGCCTTGATGCTTCAAATAACGATGTTGCTGTGGCTGTCGATGTAGAGGATGAGACTCATGTGCATTGGCTGTTGTCCGTATGGCGAAAGGCCACTTGCTTGCCACTGCTGCGAGAGCAGTATCACAGTGGAACGAGATCTGTACACGAAGCGGTGATTGGTTTGCAGATCGGCACCGTCGCCTACGAATCGGCATTGGTACGCAATGTCAATAGTCCAGAAGACTTGGGTGATGAAGGTACGATCTAACAGTTCATTCGAAAGGCTTACAAGTGTCAATAAAAGAGATCACCATCGACGAATTGAAAGTTGCCTTGAGTTCGGGCTCTCAATTGATTGACGTTCGCGAGGCAGACGAGTTTGAGGCTGGACATATTCCGTCAGCGGTGCTTGTTTCCCTCGGCACGGTGCCCGAAAATATTGATCGATTCCGTTCTGACGCTGATGTTTTTCTTGTATGTCATTCTGGTGGCCGAAGCATGCGTGCTTGTGAGTTTTTGCACGAGCAGGGGGTCACCAATGTTGTCAATGTCATCGGTGGCACTGCTGGATGGATTGCATTAGGCAATCCGTTGTCAATCGGCACTCAGCCCTAAACCCCGCTGAGCCGACCAAACTATGAACATTTCGTGGATTGATTCAGATAGCGACTTGAGTGTTCTGTTGGGTGAAATGTCGGGCTGCTCCCGCTATGCGATGGACACAGAATTTCATAGAGAGCGCTCATATTTCCCACAACTGGCATTAATTCAGATAAAGCACAACAATAAAATTTTTCTGATTGATCCGACATCGGTCAATCTGCAATTGTTCGCTGACTTGTTTGCATCTGACTCATTATGCGTTTTGCACGCTGCGCAACAGGATCTTGAGGTACTGAATCATGCATGTGGTTCTGCACCTTCGCGAATCTTCGACACACAAGTCGCGGCGGGTTTTGTGGGAATGTCTACACCTTCGTTGTCCTCTTTGGTGTTGAGCGAATTGAAAATAAGCATCTCCAAGGGTGATCGCCTCACTGATTGGTTGCGTCGACCACTGACGGCCGATCAGAAAACATATGCGGCTACAGATGTCGAGCATCTCTTTAGCATTCAAGACAATCTCGAAACCCGATTGATTGAACTTGAACGTCTCAACTGGGTGAATGAGGCTTGCGAAGAATTACGCGTTCGTCCGGCAGGACCAGTTGACCCATCCGATGCTTGGTTGCGAGTAAAAGAAGCAAGAGCGCTCAAGGGTCCGGCTCGCGGAGTTGCGAAGGCTGTCTGTGAATGGCGTGAGCGAAAAGCAATGGCAGCAGATATTCCACCACGTCGTGTTCTCTCCGATATTGCAATATTGGGCATCGCCCAGATTGTTCCTGCAACGACAGAAGAATTGCTTAAGGCTCGTGGAGTAGAACACCGACAAATTGGTGGTGAAGTGGGACGAGAGTTGCTTGCTGCAGTAGATCGTGGCAAGTCTCTCGTGGTTTCACTGCCACAGATCGAAAACGACGACGTAGATAAAGAGTTGCGACCGGCAGTTGGACTGATTACTGCTTGGATGAGTGAACTTGCCAGGACCCATCACATAGATGCAACATTGCTTGGAACTCGCAACGATATTTTGGCTCTCTTGCGAAAATCTCCACACGGTCGTTTAAGTGTTGGCTGGCGGGCAGAGATGGTGGGCAAAGACATCGAGCGCATCTTGTCTGGTGAAGCGGGTCTGAGTTTCAACGGTCATGGAAGACTCAGGCTATTACCCACCAATAATCCGACAATCTGAATGAAAAGACGTAATTCGTCAAGCCCAGCAGGCTAAGATTTATAGCGATGTTTATCCACTAAGTGGCTGCCTCACCGGTAGCCACCCGATCAAGGTTCGGAGCCCTACCGTGAAGAAGGGTCGTCATCGTCGCTTCGAAGAAGCGCGTAAGTTAAAGCAATCTGGTCCTAGTGCGAGTGATCTCGGGCTGGGTGGGCGCAGTAAAGAGGCTCAAACAGAAGATGATCAATACGCAGCACTTGCCGAGAAATACGGTGTGCGGTTTGATGATGAAGATGAAGAGATAGCAGAAAGCGAAGATACTGAAGAAAGCTAGTTAGTGCTGGCCCCCAGCACATCGCAAGTCCCCCCAAAAATAATTCAAGAAAGATCATGTCACAAACACCTGAGAAGTTGCGCAATATTGCGCTTGTTGCACACGTTGACCATGGCAAGACCACGCTCCTAGACGCTCTCTTGCGTTCGGCGGGAACCTTTGCTGCTCACACGGCAATTATCGATCGGGTGATGGATAACGACGATCAGGAACGTGAGCGAGGCATCACCATTTTGGCGAAAGCCGCACAGATCGAATGGAAGGGCACCAAGATCAACCTGGTTGACACGCCGGGCCACGCCGACTTTGGTGGGGAAGTAGAGCGTGCGTTGGCGATGGTTGACGGAATTTTGCTTCTCGTAGACGCCGCAGAAGGCCCCTTGCCACAAACTCGTTATGTGTTGTCTAAGGCTTTAGCACTCGACTTGCCAGTGATTTTGGTAATCAACAAGGTGGATCGTCAAGATGCTCGTCCGGAAGAAGTGTTGCATGAAGTTGAGCAACTATTTTTGGACTTAGCCCATGCAGATCATCACTTGTCATTTCCTGTGTTTTCTGCTGTTGCTCGCGAAAGCCTCGCCATGGCAGGCATTGGTATGCCAGCATCCGATGGCGATTTGTCGCCACTGATCGACGCGATTGTCGACCATATTCCAGCGCCGCAGAATGACATGAGCGCACCGTTGCAAGCGATGGTGACCAACTTGGACGCTTCCGATTATTTGGGTCGACTAGCCATTGGACGAGTTATTTCCGGTGTGATGCGCAAAGGCGACCAAGTATCGCTTTGCCAAAAGCCAACCGAAGACAATCCTGCGCCGGTACTGAAGCGCAAACTCAGTGGTTTGATGGCCTTCCAGGGCATTGATCGCGTGGAAGTTGCAGAAGTTATTGCTGGTGACTTGTTCATTATGAGTGGTATAGACGAAGTTGAAGTAGGCGACACCATTGCCGCACTCGACAATCCAGTTCCACTGCTGCGCCTCGAGGTTGACGAGCCAGTGTTGCGGATGAGTTTCGGCGTCAACACCTCACCATTTGCGGGCAAAGATGGCAAATATCTGACTAGCCGCCACTTACGTGATCGCTTGCAAAAAGAGATTCTTGGCAACGTGTCAATTAAAATTGCCAACACCGAGTCAACCGACATTATGGAAGTTGCTGGTCGAGGCGAGCTGCAATTGGCCGTATTGATTGAAAACATGCGTCGTGAAGGCTACGAATTGCAAGTCAGTCGCCCAGAGGTAATCACTAAAGAAGTGAACGGCAAAAAACATGAACCTCTCGAGTCTGGAACTTGTGACGTGCCTGATGAGTATGTTGGCGCAGTCACCCAGGCGCTCGCACCTCGCAAGGGTCGCATCACCGATCTTCGTCCAGGAGATGCCAACCGCACGATCGTCTATTTCGAAGCACCATCACGTGGACTCATCGGTTTCAGATCGCTACTGCTCACCGTGACAAGAGGAACAGCACTCTTGCATCAAAGTCTTGCAGGATGGATGCCGTGGGCAGGAGAGTTGCCACATCGTCTTGGAGGAGCAATGGTTTCAGACCGCATGGGTCCTGCAACTGCGTATGCGCTCGACAATCTTGAGCAACGCGGAACACTCTGTATCTCGCCAGGTGACGAACTCTACGAAGGCATGGTGGTTGGAGAGAACGCCCGCGAAGAAGAAATGGTTGTTAACGCGGTTCGTGCGAAAGAGAAGAACAACATTCGCACACACAGCCATGACGAAGGAATCAAGCTCGCAACGCCAGTTACTCACACCCTTGAAACTGCGATTGAATGGATTGCAGATGACGAATTGGTGGAAGTGACCCCGCTCAACGTTCGCATTCGAAAGAAGTACTTGACGATCGAAGATCGTCGCAAGTACACCAAGCGAAACTCAAACTAGCTACAACCAGTTGCTCCTAGCGTTTTGCAGGTTTGCGCGTTGGATTTTTGAGCGTTACCTGTGGGTGCGGTCGTGGCGTTGAACGCTTCTCTTCAAGCAACTTGACCAGCGTTTTATATGTCCTTGAACCAATGAGCTCAGTAATCTCGTCTTTGAGATATTTGTACACGGGGTCTTTGCCGACGAATGCAGCAGGATCGTCTGTGCACCACCAATGAAACTCGATGCCACCCTCGCCCCAGTCGCGCCGTTTCCATTCGCGCAGGTGCGAAATAACGTGTCCGTCGTCTTCTGTGTGCTCGTCTAAACGGAGTGGTACCTGCCAACACACGTCTGGCTTCCAATCCATTGGTCGTTCACCAACCTCAAGCGCAGCAATATGAAATGCACAGCCCATTCCACCCTCAAAGCCAGGGTCATTGTGAAAGATGCATGCGTCATTAACTCGTCGTGTTGCATCGGAACCATCACGATTTTTGATCAACCAACGATTGTTGGCACCCTTCTCATGCTTTTGCCAATGTTCTGGCTTGAGACGCTTGACAGACTTCTTGACCGAAGCAAGATCTTTTTTGTCAATGAAGTGAGCGCCATAACTGCAGCAACCCTGTTGCAACTGAGTGGCATCGTCGTCGAGAACTCCCTTGCAGCCTGAGCCATAAATGCACGACCAATTCGAGAGCATGAAAGTTGAATCGATCATCCATGTTTGCTCGGCGTCCGGGTCGGTGAAACTGATCCATTCATGAAGTTCTTCAGGTCTTGACATAGATGCTGACGCTAGACGATAGAACAGGACATCACACGTCTTTCACCAACAAAAAATAAGAAACCATGTTGATGATGACGCGACTTGCTCTGCGGCTGTCATACTTGAGACATGTCCGCATCGCAAGACGAATCAATACTCGACATTGTTTCTCGACTCGAAGCGATCTCTGAAGAGATTGCCGACAAGGCTCTTGATGCCCTCAAATCAGCACATCGCGAGGGTGCAGTAAAGCGTCCAGAGACTGAACGACAGCTGACTACGGCACGCAGGGCCGTAGAAAAAGCAATCAGTGTACTTAGCCGACTTGATTGAGGAAATTAATCAGCGCTCGTAGGCCACCAGCGTCACTTCGCTGTGGGTCAAATCGCAAACGGTATTTGTCTAGATGATCGTTGTCGTGCTTTTCGGTCGCATGTGGTTGAACAATCTCGAATTGTCCTGAGCGACACAAGTAACCGAATTTCTCTTGAAGTTGGGTCAGTAATTGAGGAGTGGGCAACTGATTCAGTCGCATAATCAAATGTTTGCCGACGAATCGAACCGAGTGATAGTTGAGGTAGAACGTTTGTATCTCCTCAGTTGCGTCGTCGATGGTGTCACAAACCCGATACAACGCGAGATCTTCGGGCGAGACAAGTCCACGGGTGAGCAACTCAGTTTTAATCAGATGATCAACTGAACGCCAGAAGCTGTCACCGGGCAGATCAAGAAGCACGATTGGGACTGGCACACCCTTACCCGTTTGGGTGAGTGTAAGTAATTCAAACGTTTCATCCAGGGTTCCGAACCCGCCTGGCAAACACAAGAATGCTTGAGACTCTTTGACAAGCATCAATTTGCGGGTGAAGAAATAACGCATCGAAACATATTTTTCGTCACCAGCAATAATCGAATTTGCTGATGATTCAAACGGCAAACGAATGGAGACACCAATCGAGCGCTCTCTGCCCGCTCCCTCCATGCCAGCCTCCATGATTCCTGGCCCGGCTCCTGTCACCACCATCCATCCCTGGTCGGCGAGTCTTTTGGCCACCAGCTGAGTGTGGAGATAGAGAGGATCATCCTTCTTGGTGCGAGCCGATCCAAATATCGTCACTTTGGGACGATGTGTATATGGCTGAAACATGGCGAATGCTTCGCGCATTTCCTTGAGAGCCGACGACGCAATTTTGAGATCCAATGTCGATGTTTTGTCGGATCCGAGTTCAAGGCTCGTTGCTATTAATTGCATTACATAATCGGTGTTGTGAATCGACCCGAACTCGCCGACAAGATCCGAGATGGCTGAGAGTAAATCGTCAGCCTTGTTCATCGGCGAAAGTCTTGATCTTTGGTTTCAAGCGCGTCAATGAGTTCGGTAAAACTCTTTTGAAACGATAGGACCCCTTCGCGTTCAAGTTGAAGTGCCACGTCGGACACGTCGATGCCAAGACGATCGAGTTGATTCCAACGTGTGTGAGCAAGATCGATGTCGATGTCAATCGTGACTGCTGGTGTTCCGTGATCGCTAAAGGCCAACATGGTGTTGTCCGGCAGCGTGTTGACTGTGTTTGGGCCGATCAAATGGTCGACATACAGCGTGTCGGGATAGGCAGGATTTTTGGTCGAGGTTGAAGCCCACAGCGGCCTTTGGACTCGTGCGCCACGACGCACAAGAGCAGACCATCTCGGTCCGGAAAATGTCTGCGTAAACAGTTGGTAAGCAATCTTGGCTTGCGAGATGGCAGCGGTGCCGCAGAGCGACGATGCTTCATCCGAGCCGACCGCAACTAGTCGGCGATCAATCTCGGTGTCGACACGCGATATAAAAAAGCTCGCAACGCTCGCAACACCTGCAAGAGACTCGAGTGTCGTGTTGCTGAGTTGTTCGAGGCCATCGATGTATGCGTCCATTACCTGTTGATAACGGTCAAGGCTGAAAATTAGCGTGACGTTGACGTTGCGACCTTCGCCGATCATTGTGCGAATAACGGGAATACCTTCTTCCGTCGCAGGTATTTTGATCATGACATTGTCTCGTGCAACTCGTTCGTCGAGCAACCTGGCCGCAGTCTCTGTTGCGGCCGTGTCATGTGCCAAATTGGGGTCCACTTCAACGCTGACGAACCCATCTGACCGATTAGACGATTGATATAGCGGTTGAAAGATGTCGAGCGCATCTTGAATGTCTTTGATGACGAGTTGCCAGTAGCTGTCACTGGGCGACATATGTTGATCGCTGAGTTGTCTAAATTGTTCGTCGTAGTCGGACGATCCTTGGATTGCCTTCTGAAAAATGGTTGGGTTTGATGTCAAGCCTCGAATGCCCGAATCGAGAATGCTGTGCAGTTGTCCCGATGTGATGAACTCTCTCTTCAAATTGTCGAGCCACGGGCTTTGACCGCATTCATCAAACAATCGCACGAGACGCGATGAGGTCATCAGTCTTGTTTACCAGATGCGATCAACTCGAGAGCACGATCAACTACGTGTTGAACATTCAAGCCGAGATTGTGCATCACCACATTGCCTGGAGCGCTGGCGCCGAAGCGATCTATGCCAATTGATTGATCTGCATAACTCGACCAACCAAACGTGCTTCCAGCCTCCACCGAAAGTACAGGCACACCTCGAGGAAAAACAGTTGATTTGAAGACATTGGTCATTGTTTCGAAGCGATCCCACGATGGCATGCTGACGACCTGCACGGGGTGGCCAGATTGCTCAAGTTGCGATGCTGCCTCGACGCACAATGCAACTTCGCTGCCGGTGCCTACAAGCACGACGTTGGGCGTGCTAGCGCTCGTGCGCACAACCCCTGCACCAGTAGAGACGGCTGATCCGTCTGTTGAAATCGGAAGTGATTGACGGCTCAAAATGAGCGCTGTTGGACCATCGAAATCACAAGCATCACGCCACGCTTGCGCTGTTTCAGACGCGTCGGCAGGTCGGACCACGTGTAAGCCAGGGATAATTCGGAGTGAAGCAAGATGCTCGACGGGTTGGTGGGTGGGACCATCTTCGCCAACTCCAACGGAGTCATGCGAAAAAACGAAGATGACTTTTGCCTTGGACAGTGCGGCCAATCGGATTGCTGGTCGCATGTAATCAGCGAAGACAAAAAATGTGCCGCCAACCGGCAGGATTCCGCCGTGAAGCGCCATACCAACCATTGCTGCTGCCATTGCATGTTCGCGAATGCCAAAATAGATTTGTTGGCCCTGGGGATGAGATGCCGATTGCGCACTCAATGCGCCGATCTTGACACCCGTGTTACCCGTGAGATCTGCGGAGCCAAGCATCAAACCTGGAAGATCACTCAAACTGGTAGTGATTGAAATTGGCATCGCCTGACGAGTTGCGAGTGAAGAGTCTGGTGCAAATGTTGGTGCGGCAGATTTCCATTGAGCGCTAGGCAATGGGTTCCAGCACGCCTCAAATTCGCTCATTGCGCTATATGGAGCCTTAGACGCTGCAGATTTGTAATCAGCGATGCATTGTGTTGCTCGGCTCGCAGCGAATTCGCGAGAGGCAGCGACTATTGCTGGGGGGGCCCAAAACGGTTCGTTAGGAATGTTGAGCACAGTCTTCGTGCGTTCGACATGCTCGGCGAGAAATGGATTTCCGTGTGCTTCGTGACTGTCGGTGAAATCTGGTGAAGGAAATCCGATATGGGTTTGGAGCACGCACAGAGTTGGCGAACCAGAATGCTGCTTTGCCCTAATCAGTGCAGCCTCGAGTGCATCTAAATCCTCGCCAATTTCGCCGAGCTGCACGACATTCCAGCCGTACGACGTGAACCGCTGGACAACATCATCAGAACATGTGAGCGAGGTGCTTCCATCGATAGTGATCTTGTTGTCGTCGTAGATACAGATCAAACGATCGAGTCCGAGGTGCCCTGCCAGTGACGCTGCTTCGTGGCTGATTCCCTCCATCAAACATCCGTCGCCTGCAATGACATATGTGTGGTGATTCATCAGTTCAGAGCCAAAGCGTGAGCGCAGGTTTCGTTCGGCGAGCGCAATACCGACAGCGTTGGCGAAACCTTGTCCGAGGGGACCGGTTGTAACCTCAACACCAGCGGTGTGGCCAGCCTCGGGATGACCAGGAGTTAACGAATCAAATTGGCGAAATGAGTGCAGATCGTTCATCTCGAGCCCGTATCCATTTAAGAACAACATCGAATATTGCAAAATGGATGCGTGACCAGCGGAAAGCACAAAACGATCTCGGTTTCGCCAATGCGGATCTTGAGGAGAGTGCTGCATGATTCGTGAATACAACACATGTGCAAGGGGGGCGAGAGCCATTGCAGTTCCCTGGTGACCACTTTTTGCCTTCAGCGGAGCGTCCATTGCAATGCCCCGAGCAATTGCAACGAGCTCGCGATCAAGACCTGGAGAAAGACGAGGCAAAGTATTCACGGCGGCGACTGTAGTTGCTTCTAGGACACCGGTGGGAGCAAAGTGAGCGGAACTTTGTGCCAAGGCTGTTTGTCAACACGGCAGTGAGCGAAGATCAGACCATATTTGCTGAGCTCAAGTGCGCCGCGCACGAGGCGATACGTAAATTTGCCAGGCTCAACCGTGAATGGACTTACATTGCGAGCTAGTTGCTCCGCATTGTCATCAAAGCCATCCTTAAAGATCACTTCGAAAACCCCAGACCCTGGCTCATCGGCCTGGCAATAGATCAAAGCCATGAGATGCGGCTCGATCGTTACTGGAACTGGGTTTGGTGCAGCAAGTGAAAAGAAGACGCCCATCATGTCGATGTGGGTGGCTGGGCCAGGTGCCGACTTCATCTCGAATGTGTCGACGAACAACGCAGAGACGATGTGCACGCAATGACTTTAGTCGTTGTTGTGGTCGTAGAAAAGTCCGCGACTCACGGTTTGTAGCACCGACAAGTCGTGCGTCAGCAACACTAAATCGGCTCGCTTGCCAACGCTGATGTCGCCTCTGTCACGCAGGCCTAACACCTCTGCAGGGTTGTGAGTCGCACTCGTGAGCGCAACCGAAAGTGGCACGGAGCAGTTGACAACAGTATTGCGCAGCGCTTGATCTATTGAGAGAACACTGCCAGCAAGTGTGCCGTCGTCCAGCCTTGGTGCCGAGATCGTATTTGCTCGGACCGAATCCGTTACCAATACCATGCGGTCAGGTTTAGCTCGAAATGCCAGTTGCACTGCTCGACGTGAGACATGTTCCAAATCGACGATGATTGATGCAAATATTTCATCGTCGGTGAGCGCTGTGAGTGCAACGCCATGCTCGCGGTGATGAACTCCAGACATTGCGTTGAACAGGTGTGTGACCATCTGCGCGCCAGCCTCTTTGGCATCAAGAAATTGTTGCTCTGTAGCACGGGTATGACCGAGTGAGACTGCAATGCCTTGTTGGCGAAGTAGTCGTACTGCAGCAACACTATTTTCTTGCTCTGGCCCAACCGTCATCAACGCTACGCATGCCGGTAATTGCTTAATCCACTGCAAGTCAATATCAACAACGCTGCGACGGTCATGGGCTCCTAGTGCTGCGCCAAGAAAAGGGCCTTCCATGTGTGCGCCCAATATCGAAGACGCAACTATGTTGTTTTCAGTGCTTTGTTGTTGCATGCGCGCCAGAATTTTGGTAAGCGACATTGCGAGTGAATCCCTCGACGCACTAACAAATGTCGGACACCAACTCGTCACACCCGATTTGAGCAGAAGTTGATTGAGGCGTTGCCATTGCAAATCGTTTGCTGACGCCACATTGACATCATCAATGCCGTTGACTTGCAGATCAATAAATCCCGGAACAAGAAGCGCATCTGTCGCAGCATCTTGAGCACGGATCTCGGAGACATCTGTGATGGTTCCATCCTCGTCCCATGTCACACGCGTGGGGCCGACAAGTGCGCCATTCACAAATGCCCGTGACGCCGAGAGTTGACTCATAAAGATCCAAATTAGTGCCCACCTGAGTAATGTGGTGAGTTGTGTCAGATCAACAAACATTGTCCGAAGCAATGTCAAAGCAATTGCTTGCACCGTTTGGTTTCCCGTTCACTTCCGAGGCGATAGTCAACACTTCAGTCGAGGCAGGCGACGCCGCTGATGCGATGGGCTATCCGGTGGTTGTCAAACTCAATGGTTCGAATATCGCTCATAAAACCGAGCGGGGTCTCGTACGCCTCCAACTCGCAGACCGCAGCGCGGTTGAGCAAGCGGCCGTGCAGTTGCTCGCTCTGGCAACCGTTAGTGACGGAAAAGTGCAGTTGCTTGTAGCCAGAATGATCGATGGAAGTCGTGAGCTGATCGTTGGCATGGTCAATGATCCGGTGTTTGGCAAGACGGCAATGCTCGGCATCGGAGGAATTTTCGCCGAAGTTATCCAGGACGTCGTTTTCGCACCTTTGCCAATTAATCAGAATCGCGCACTTGAAATGATTGATGCACTGAAATACAAATCAATGTTGCAGGAATTTAGGGGTCAAAGCGCGGTCAACGTAGGTGCTTTGGCTGATGCGCTTGTTGCGATGAGTGCTGCCTGCGACACACATAACGAGATCTTCTCAATTGATATCAATCCGCTGATTGTGCAGCGCGATGGATCACTTGTTGCAGTTGATGCCTTGGTCGAGGTGTTGAGTACTGCAGAATTACCAACCATGGCGAGCACTTCATCGAACACACAAATGAGTTCTCAATTTGCACAGTACGACTCGCTATTTTCGCCACGCGCAATCGTTGTTGTCGGGGCCTCGTCGCATCCCGGCAAATTTGGATTCGTTTCGTTACACAATATTCTGTCAAACAAATTTGCTGGCAAGGTCTATGCCACCAATCTTGCGGGCGAGGTCATTCTTGGTATTCAAACAGTCGCCTCAATCGACGAGCTACCGATGAACGAAATTGATCTTGCTTTCTTCTGCACTCCCGCAAGTGCTAACCCGAGTCTGCTTCGTCAGTGCGCTGCGCGCGGAATACGGGCAGCATTCATTGCTTCAGCCGGTTATCGAGAGGCTGGCCCAAGTGGCGAACAGGCCGAACGCGACTTGGTATTGCTTGCAACAGAGCTTGGCATGGTGGTAGCAGGGCCAAACGGACAGGGTGTCGTGAGCACACCTGTTTCAATGTGTGCTCAGATCGTTGGACCATACCCACCGCGTGGCGCAATCTCGGTTGCGAGTCAAAGTGGAAATTTCGTTTCTAGTTTTCTCAATTATGCCCGACAAACAGGAGTAGGTATTGCGCGAGCAATCTCAGCGGGTAACGCAGCCCAGACATCGGTAGGCGATTATCTGGAGTGGTTTTCCCAAGATTCTGAAACACGCGTGTCTCTGGCGTATATCGAAAGTGTCAACGATGGTAAAGCACTTGAGGCTTCGTTTTCGCGTGCTCTGCAAAACAAGCCACTCGTTGTGGTGAAGGGTGGTGCCACCGACCTTGGCTCTCGTGCGGCACAGAGTCACACGGGTGCAATGGCCAGTAACGACAAGATTTTTGATGGCCTCTGTCGGAGTACAGGTGCTTCACGCGCTGCAACAGTAGAAGAGGCTTTTGATATCGCTGCAACGTTTGCGACTCAGCCTCTGCCGAAAGGAAACCGCGTCGTTGTTCTCACAACCGTTGGTGGTTGGGGAGTGGTCACTTCTGATGCAATCGCCAAAGACGGTGCGCTCCACCTCGTTCCACTGCCAACGGATTTGACGAAGGCACTAGACGAACTATTGCCGCCACGTTGGAGTCGCAACAATCCGATCGATTGTGCTGGAGGCGAAACACGCGACACCATTCCTGAGATTCTTGAATTGATTTGCGCCCATGACGACATTGACGCGGTGATATTTCTGGGTCTTGGTATCCAGAGTAATCAGGCTCGAATGATGAGCGAGGGTGAGTTTTACCCCGACCATGGTCTGGAGCGAATAGTGGCGTACCACCGTCGTCAAGATGAGCGCTTTGCACAGTCTGCAGCGGAATGTGCTGTCAAATACAACAAACCTGTGCTTGTGGCTACCGAACTGGCTGTTGCCGACCCAAGTAATCCTGGTCCAGCGACGGTTCGAGAAACAGGGAGGCTGTGCTACGCGAGTGGCACTCGTGCAGCAACTGCTCTCGCACACATGTATCGCTATGCGCGTTTCACCGGGGTAGCAAAGTGAATCTAAATAATTCTGGTGATATTTCGCAGTCGATGAAGCGTGCCAATAACAAGGTACGTCTCGGCTCTCCTCGAGTGGTTGCAACACTGCTCACTACGGTGCTATTGGTGGGGTCAGCGATTATCGGGGTGGCATACAAATTTGTGCACGATATTGCAATTTC
>JAQCJO010000032.1 GCA_027592925.1 Actinomycetota bacterium
TAATCCCTTGGTCGTAGGTTCGATCCCTACCTGGCCCACAGGCAATTTTCGACCGTCAATCGTCAAAGGAGCAGGTGATCCAAGTGCCAAACAGCAATCTGCCAGCCGAGTTTGACGACATCTTCGCCGCCAATCAGGCTTTTGCCAATTCGTTTGAGCACTCGCATCTCACAGGCACTGCAACTCGTGGCCTAGCAATTGTGACGTGCATGGATTCTCGCATTTCCCCGCTCGCAGTGGTGGGCATGCAGGCTGGTGACGCCAAGATTTTGCGCAACGCTGGTGCGCGAGTAACCGACGACGTGTTGCGCACACTCGTGCTTGCCATATACCTACTTGGTGTCAAGCGAGTATTGGTGATGCCACATACCGATTGTCGTATGGCCAACAACAATGAGGCCGAGATACACGCGATGATTGACAAGCAGCATGGTGTCGACACCCGAAGCATTGAGTTTCGTACGGTAGACGACCAACGGTCAGCATTGATTAGCGACGTCACGCGAATCCGCACATTCCCCCTCTTGCCCAAAGGCCTCGTGGTGGTTGGCGCTATCTACGACGTGGCTACTGGTCTGCTCAATACGGTCGATTGCGACGCCTGACTCATCGCTAAAAAGTCCATTTTTGGTGTCAATCGGGTAAACATCACCCCATAAATATGCACTATTATCTCCCTACCAACAAACACACGTATCTACATGGATGCGTGAGAGGGAGAAAATAAAAATGAGAAAGCAGACTATGAAAAGTCTTGCTGTTGGTTTGGTAGCAGTGTTTGCGCTTGCCGCATGCGGCGGTAGTGACACAGCATCAGACACAACTGCAGCAGTAGTAGATATCACCCAACCCGAACCAGCAGGTCTTGCCTGTGAAGTCACCGACACCGGTGGCGTGGACGACAAGGGTTTCAACCAGATCGCATACGAAGGTCTTCTCCAAGCAGAAGCTTCGTTGGGCGTTACAATAGAAGTGCTCGAATCAGTTTCAGATGCTGACTACGCACCTAACTTGCAGTCATTCGTCGACAAGGGTTGCAACATCATTATCACAGTGGGCTTCTTGCTCGCAGACGCAACGAAGACATTTGCAGAAGCAAACCCAACCGTTCAGTTCGCAATTGTTGACTCCAACACTTCGGCTGCAAACGTTCAGGGTCTCCCCTTCGCAACTGATCAGCCATCATTCTTGGCTGGTTACATGGCAGCAGCAACAACCCAGACTGGCATCGTTGGAACCTTCGGCGGAATCAACATTCCACCAGTGTCCATCTTCATGCAAGGTTTCGCTAAGGGCGTTGAGTATCACAACGCACAAAAGGGAACTTCAGTCAAGCTTCTTGGGTGGGACATGGCCAAGCAAGACGGAACATTCGCTGGAAACTTCAACAGTTTGGATGATGGTCGCAACATTGCCAAGAGTCAGTCTGACGAAGGCGCCGACATCATCTTCCCAGTGGCTGGTCCAGTGGGTCATGGTTCTTCAGCATTCGCAATGGAATCAGGTGGCAAGGTCAAGATCATCGGTGTTGACGTTGACATGAGCGTTTCTAACGCAACTCAAGCAGAAGTGTATGTCGGTTCGGTCTTGAAGAAGATTGACGCAGCAGTTTTTGCAGCAGTGGGCAACGTGCTCAATGGTGAAGGCGGCGGCACAGACTACCTCGGCACCTTGGAGAACGGTGGAGTAGGCGTAGCAATTACGTCAACCATCACTCCTGAGTTGCAGGCCGAGTTGGATGCGATCACAGCAGGCATCATCGACGGTTCAATCGTCGCCAACTAATTTTTCGCTCAACCGAGCGAAGTAAGAAGTAACGAACGGGGGTCGCGAAAGCGGCCCCCGTTTTGTTTTGTATTAGTCTTTGCTAAATGGGGATCGGCGCCACATGCAACTAGAACTGCGCGGCATCACTAAACGTTTCCCTGGTGTTACTGCCAATGACAATGTCAATCTCACACTCAAGACAGGCGAAGTTCTTTGTCTGATCGGTGAAAATGGCGCGGGTAAATCAACACTGATGAACGTGCTGTACGGCATGTATAAGCCCGATGAAGGGAAAATTGTGCTCGATGGAGAATCGGTCGTGTTCACATCTCCGGCGGACGCAATTGCAGCAGGGATTGGGATGGTGCACCAGCATTTCATGCTCGTGCCCGTATTTACTGTTGCCGAAAACGTGGTGCTGGGTGTTGAACCAACAGGTCAGTTCGGCAGTTTGGATATCGACAAGGCGCGCGAGATGGTGCGCGAAGTATCAGATCGCTACAACCTCAACCTCGACCCAGACGCGATCATTGAAGATCTGCCCGTTGGTGTGCAACAGCGCGTCGAGATCGTCAAAGTATTGTTGCGCGATGCCAAGGTCGTGGTATTCGACGAACCAACTGCGGTGCTGACGCCAAAAGAGATCCTCGAGTTCTTTGAGATTGTCAAGACATTGATCGCTGCGGGCCGAGGTGTGGTTTTTATCACCCACAAGCTTAAAGAGGCACTCAATGTTGCCGATCGCATCGCTGTCTTGCGTCGAGGGCAAGTAGTAGGAGAAGTTGATCCCAAGACTGCGTCCGAGTCGCAGATTGCAGAAATGATGGTTGGTCGTCCGGTGCGACTGATTGTTGACAAAAAGCCTCATGCGCCCGGTGAAGTTGTTCTTGAAGTGAAAGATCTTTCAGTGGTTGATGCTGATGGCCGAACGATGGTTGATCATGTGTCGTTCAATGTGCGTGCGGGCGAGGTCGTTGGCATCGCTGGGGTGCAGGGCAATGGACAGACTGAACTTGTTGATGCACTTACTGGATTGCGCAATTCCACTCGGGGCAGTGTTGCATTAGACCGACAAGACATTACATCTGCCTCGCCACGTGTTCGACACGCCAAAGGTATTGCGCACATTCCAGAGGATCGACAGCGCCAAGGTTTAGTTGGTGGTTTGAGCGTTGCAGAGAACTTGGTATTGACCAGATATCACGACGAGGAATTTAGCAACGGAATCATCATGGATTGGCCTGCAGCGCACCGTGCGGCAGAAAACCTGATTGCCGAGTACGACGTGAGAACGCCTAGCCCGGATGTAGAAGCCAGCACTTTGTCGGGCGGCAATCAACAGAAAGTGATTGTTGCACGAGAACTTAGTCGTCCCCTGCGGTTATCGATAGCGGCTCAACCAACACGTGGTGTCGACGTTGGTTCAATCGAATACATTCACTCGCGCATTATCAAAGAGCGTGATGCGGGCACGGCAGTGTTGATTGTGAGCACCGAGCTTGACGAGGTAATGGCGCTTTCTGACAGATTGCTCGTGATGTATGGAGGAAAAATCGTTGCCGATCTCGACCCCAAGGTGACATCAGCAATGGACGTTGGCTTGTACATGGCCGGTTCACGACCTGCAAGCACGGTGAACGCATGAAAATTGTCGTGACTTTGCGCAAAATTGCCGAACGGATAGCGCGAACGAGTTCATTTCGGCTGACCCTGCTCGCAGTGTTATCGGCGATGGTTGTCGGCGCATTCATCATCATCTTCTCGGATATCAACAAACTGCAAAACGGCGACATTCTCGGCGCTATAAAAACTGTGGGCAGTGCGTATTGGGCGCTTGTTGTCGGCTCGTTCGGGTCACTGCGCGCAATTTCGGCCACAATCAACAGCGCTACGCCACTGATCTTGTGTGGAGTTTCTGTAGCGGTGGCCTTTAAAGCTGGTCTCTTCAATATTGGTGCGACAGGGCAGATGCTTGCCGGCGGAATGGCGGCACTTTGGGTCGGGTTTGCAATGGATGGCCCAGGCTTTGTTCAGGTGCCTCTTGCAGTCTTGGCCGGCGCTTTGGGTGGTGCAGCGTATGGCGCCATACCTGGAATATTGAAAGCCCGCACTGGCGCGCACGAAGTAATCACCACGATCATGCTCAACAACATGGCCGGTTTCTTGGTGTTGTGGCTACTCAAAACCAATCTCTATCAGCGCGAAGATCGTACAGATCCAATTTCTAAACTTGTGACGGCCCCCGGTCACTTGCCGCGTCTCTTTGGTTTTATGAACGACAGGCCAGACTTGGTTGCTCACGCCGGATTCGTCGTCGCCTTATTGGCTGTCATTGTGTACTCGTGGTTTCTTAATCGAAGCACAACCGGTTTTGAATTTCGCGCGTTTGGAATGAATGCAGACGCCGCGCAATATGCGGGCATGCATACAAAGCGACTCACGGTGATGGCAATGATGTTTGCCGGGGCATTTGCTGGTTTGGCAGGCTCAGCAGAAGTATTGGGCACCTATGGCTACGCATCACAAAATTTTGCAGGCAACATTGGCTATGACGCAATTGCCATAGCGCTGCTTGGTCGATCAACACCACTCGGCACACTCTTTGCTGCGCTGTTGTTTGGTGCGCTGCAAGCGGGCGGACGACAGATGCAAGCAAACACCGACGTGCCAATTGATTTGATCGTCATGTTGCGTGCACTCATTGTCATGTTTATCGCTGCACCGCTTCTCATTAAGGCAATTTGGCGAATCAAGGTTGAGCCGACATCACTTGGCCAGGCGTTTAGAGGACAGGGATCATGAGCACAGTTGACGCAGTTGTGGCTCCGCTGATTTCTGCCGAGCAGCGCAAGCAGGCACGCAGCGTAGGTTTCACACTGGTCGTACTTGGAATTGTCGCTGCATTTGTGCTCGGCAATCGACCAGGCGATGCTGGCTTCAAACTCGTTGACTCATATATTTTCGTCATTCCTGCTCAGCCCTTTGCGCGTATTCTTGCGTTGGTGCTCATTGCGCTTGGTGCAGCACAGTTGCTCAAGGGTTTTGGCAAGTGGACAAATGTTGTTTTGAGTATTGCAGCAGCAACTTTTGTCATTTCGTTTTTGGCCTGGGCTGCATCGGGTGGCTCATTCAGTTTTACGGGCATGTTGCAAGACACTGTGACTCGCAGCGTGCCAATCATTCTTGGCGCTATTGCAGGAATCTTGTGTGAACGAAGTGGCATTATCAACATTGCAATCGAGGGTCAACTCCTGGGCTCTGCATTTGCTGGTGCGGTTGTTGGGTCACTGTTCGGTCCGTGGGCAGGAATTCTCGGTGCAATTGCAATGGGAGTTGGTCTTTCGGCAATTTTGGCAGTTTTTTCAATTCGATACCGTGTTGATCAAGTAATCGTTGGGTTTGCGATCAACTTCTTCGCGCTTGGGCTCACGAGTTTTCTTGCAGCGCGAGTTTTGACAGAACATCCTGACTACAACATTTTGTCTCCGCTTCGTCCAATAGCGCTGCCGCTACTCAGTGACATTCCAGTGATTGGTGTGGTGCTCTTTACACAAACTTTGTTTGCCTATTTCGCCTATTTGGCAGTTGCCATCGCTACGTGGAGTCTGTATCACACCAAGTGGGGTCTACGTACTCGTGCAATCGGTGAGTATCCCAAAGCAGCGGGAACTCTTGGTGTTGACGTTATCAAACTGCGTTATCGCAACGTATTAATCGCTGGCGCGGTTGCCGGCGTAGGTGGAGCATGGTGGCCGATTGGCATGGTCGGCAGGTTTGACCAAAACATTACGAACGGTCGCGGATTTATTGCACTCGCTGCCGTGATCTTTGGTCGCTGGCACCCGGTTGGTGCATTGAGCGCCGCGCTTGTGTTTGGTCTTGCAGAAGCAATCCAATTAAAGATGTCAAATCTCGACACGGGTATTCCATCTGAATTTTTGTTGATGGCACCGTATTTGGTGACGCTCGTTGTTGTTGCTGGCTTCGTTGGTCGTAGTCGCGGACCAAAAGCAGCCGGACAACCGTACGACGCACAATAAGTATTTCTTATTTTTGTTTTGGCCTGAAGGCTGTAAGACCGCCACCCACTTCTAAGTGCGCTCCACCAATCAAGTCGATGCAATAGGGAACCGCTGGTATTACTGCAACCAAGCATTCGGCAATTGAACTTGGTTTTCCGGGCAGATTGACAATCAGCGACGAGCCTCGGATGCCTGCTGTCTGGCGCGACAAAATTGCAGTGGGCACTACTTGCAAACTCACCTGACGCATCAGTTCTCCAAAGCCCGGCATCATCTTGGTGCACACAGCCTCGGTTGCTTCTGGTGTGATGTCGCGAAGCGCAGGGCCCGTGCCACCTGTGGTGACAATGAGGCAACAGTTCTCGGTGTCGGCAAGCTCGATCAGTGCGCCCGACACTGCAGCAACTTCGTCGGGCACCACACGACTTACTGCAACCCATTCATTGGTCAGGTGAAGGGTCAAGAAGTCTTTGATCGCTGGGCCACCCAAATCCTCATAAATACCAGCAGATGCACGATCAGACACCGTGACAATGCCGATTTTGGCTATTGGGTTATTCATGACGGGTGAACCTACCACTGCAACAAACGAGTGTCGCCCTTACCTTTGGGATTCGTGATGCGTATCCACAGCGACTTACGTATTTGTGAGAGCCCGTATCGGAAGCCAACTCGGTTGAAAGCAGCACGAGAAACGATGGTCAGTCGCTCGGTGGTCTCACGCAAGTTATTGAGTAGCGCCTGTTGGATCGGGTTGAGAACTAGAGAAGTCGTAGGTGCAGTGAAGTTGTGGCGCTCGAACCCAAACCATTCATAATCTTCGTGATACGTGTCGGCAATCAGGTCGGCAGTTTCTTTGTCGAATATCTGGTTGGCTTTGATGCCTAGTCCGCTATTGAGGCGTTGCAACTTGATGTTTGTGCCTGCGCGCTGATTGATTGCGTCAGCGAGTTTCTGCATTTCGCCAGGGCGATCGATGTAAATGCGGTGGTGGTACTCGAGCTGGTTTGAATACAACGTATTAAATTGAGGTTTGAAGTGATCGTCAATTGCAAAAGCATCTCGATCGTTATAAATTGCACGTGCAAACTTCTTAAATGTTGCTGCTACGTCAACATGTCCATCGACCATCACGTCGCCGCACATATCAAGAATCGATTTGGGGGTGCCTGGTGCGTGCAAGAAGACACGATTTTCCCACGACGAATATGCGCGCTTGATTGGGTCACGAAGGGCAGCAACTCGCATCCATTCGGACGACTCGATGACTTCCCATTGCTTCTTGCGCGGCATGTCAAAAAGGCGGGTCAGGCCATGGACACGATAATTATGAATGGTTTGTTCTTGAGAGATGTTTGGTGTAATGATTTCTAGTGCGGCCTGTGCGTTATATGAACCTTCGGCTTGCGAGATGAGCAACTTGAGTGTGCTGCAAGCCACCTTGGTGGTGGGCACATAAAGAACTTTTATTCGAGGGGCCACGAGTCCGAAGGCAATCATGTCCGGCAATGTGGGATGTGGCATTAACTCCATGAAACAATTTTACTCGTTTGTCTGAGTCTTCAAGCGTTTAGTGCACGCTATTGATGCGGTCAATCACCAGTCGATGTACGGCATTGACGGCGTCATCGATTGACTCGCCAGTAATGCCAACAGTGAGATCAGGAGATTGAGGTACTTCATATGGTGCATCTACGCCAGTAAGGCCACTCATCTCGCCTGCGCGTACCTTGGCATACAAGCCTTTGGGGTCACGGCGCTCGCATTCTTCAACTGCGGTAGATACATACACCTCGAGAAATGTGAGGTGATCTACTTCATGAATTCGTCGGGCTCGCGAGCGACTGTCGCGAAATGGGCTGATGATCGGAACAAGAGTGACTGCACCAGCATCGGCGAACAGACGGGCAACTTCGGCAATACGGCGCACATTTTCCCAGCGCTCATGATCGCTAAAACCTAAATCGCTGTTGAGCCCGTGGCGCACATTGTCGGCATCGAGCACATAGTTGTACACGCCGCCACTGGTGAGCCTGTCGGCAAGAGCATGGGCAATCGTTGACTTGCCCGATCCTGATAATCCGGTGAGCCAGATGGTCATGCCGTGCAGATGATGCGCCGCCCATCTCTCGTTACGTCCGACTGTTGGTTCGTGCCAAATTGCCTGGTTCATAACGACCTCTTTCGTGGCTAGTTACTCTTTCAACCCTATGTTCGCGGGGACAGCAACATGCCTGCGCCCGCTGTTTGTCCTGTCGCTTCGTCAACAATGATGAAACATCCTGTCGAACGGTTTTGATGGTAGTCGTCAAACATGAGTGGCGCAGTGGTGTGCAACGTAACACGCCCAATTTCATTCATTTGCAACTCAGAAACGCCAGTTTCGCGATGCAAGGTTGAAATATTGAGGCGATACAGCACATTGGTGATCTTGGCGCGTGCCGAATTGGTGGTGTGCTTGATTGAATAAATCTTGTTCTGTTGCAGAGGCGATGCATCGTCCATCCAGCAAAGCATTGCTTCGAGTTCTTGCGATACGCGTGGACGGTTGTTTGGCCTGCAAATCATGTCGCCGCGGGTGATTGATAAATCATCGGCAAGCAGCAGCGTCACAGCATCGCCGGGCTCTGCTTTTTCTACTGGCCCGAGAGGCGAGTCAATTCCCGTGATCGTGGTTGTAAGGCCAGATGGCAAGACCATCACGTCGTCTCCAACATGTAAGACACCGCCTGCAACACGGCCAGCAAACCCTCGGTAGTCGGGGAAGTCGCTGCGCTGCGGGCGAATCACAAACTGCACTGGGAAGCGGGTGTCGATGCGGTTGTCGTCGGACGCTGTGTACACGTTTTCGAGGTGATGCAACAGGGTCGATCCTTCAAACCACGGCATGTTGGCCGAGCGAGTCACGACATTGTCGCCAGCGAGTGCGCTGATTGGCAAGAAGGTGACGTCTTGTAAGTCGAGACGCGATGCGAATTCTTCAAACTCTTGGCGAATTCGGTCAAACACTGCTTGGTCGAAGTCGACTAAGTCCATTTTGTTGACACAGATCACCAAGTGGGGGACACCCAAAAGTGACACGAGAAGACTGTGACGTCGAGTTTGTTCGATGACACCAGTGCGGGCGTCAATGAGCACAATTGCTAAGTCGACATTGGATGCACCAGTGATCATGTTGCGGGTGTACTGAATGTGGCCTGGGCAGTCGGCGATAATAAATGAACGCTTTGGTGTTGCAAAGTATCGGTATGCGACGTCGATAGTGATGCCTTGCTCACGCTCGGCACGCAGGCCGTCGGTAAGCAACGACAAGTCGACATAATCATCACCACGGCGCTTGCTCACTGCCTCGATGTGTTCGAGTTGGTCTTCGAAAATGCTCTTCGAGTCGTACAACAATCGACCAATCAGCGTTGACTTGCCGTCGTCTACCGAACCAACAGTTGCAAAGCGCAGTCTTTCCATTATTTGCTTGCCTCGCTTAATAGTGGGCGAGGCATCAGAAGTAGCCCGTTCGTTTGCGATCTTCCATACCGGCTTCAGACATGCGGTCATCGGCGCGCGTTGCACCACGCTCGGTGATTCGAGCCACTGAAGTTTCGGCAATGATGTCTTTAACAGTTGTGGCAACAGACTCAATTGCGGCAGTGCATGTGGCGTCGCCAACAGTGCGAAAGCGCACCATTTCTTCGACCACGGTTTCGTTTGCTTCTGGTTGCAAAAATGGAGTGACTGCCATCCACATGTTGTCGCGACGGAAGACTGGGCGACGATGTGCGTAGTAGATGCTCGGCAAGTCGATGTTGTATTCGGCAATGAACGACCAAATGTCGAGCTCTGTCCAGTTGGAGATAGGGAAAATGCGGAAGTGTTCACCTTGGCGATGACGACCGTTATAAATGCCCCACAACTCTGGGCGCTGATTTTTTGGATCCCATTGACCAAAAGAATCGCGATGCGAATACACGCGCTCTTTTGCGCGGGCTCGTTCTTCGTCGCGGCGAGCGCCACCAAACACTGCGTCAAATTTGTGCTCAGCAATCGAGTCGAGCAGTGTCACGGTCTGTAAAGGGTTGCGACTTGCGCGAGGCCCCATTACGTCGGCAATGCGGCCAGAGTCGATAGATGCCTGTACAGAACCAACGATGAGTTGTACACCCATGTCGGCAACACAGCGATCGCGAAACTCGATCACTTCTGCAAAGTTGTGGCCGGTATCAATATGCATGACAGGGAAAGGAATGCGGGCAGGGGCAAAGGCGCGCACCGCTAAATGCAGCATCACGACCGAGTCTTTACCCCCCGAAAACAACAGCACTGGGCGCTCAAACTCGGCAGCCACCTCTCGAATGATCGTGACCGACTCATCGATCAGGTCATTGAGGGACGACTTCATCAGGCTTCAGACTAGTTCAACACCCCATGTTTCAGACTGGTAAACCCGTGTTAAACCATGATGAAATACCGAATTTGGCTTCTCATACTGTCAAGAGCCAAGTATCGGGCGTGTTATTGTCTGCTCTATGCCATTTGGCGCGAAGCAGATAAAACTGACATATGCATCATGCATAAGGGGAGAGCACAACAGATGAGGAAAAATCACATTAAGGGTTTTGCCCTTGCTACAGCAGCAGTCTTCGGACTTCTTGCTTGTGGTGGGAGCGATGCGGCCACTGATACGACAATGGCAGAAACAGTTACTACTGAAGCAGTTACTACTGAAGCAGGAGATGACTACAGCATGATCAAAGTTGCTGTTGTCTACATCGGTGTTCCAGACGACAAAGGTTGGACATACCAACACGAACAAGGCATCCTTTCTCTCGAATCCGAACTTGGCATTGAAGTCAAGCGTGTAGAGAATGTTCCGGAAGGCGATGAAGCCGAAGCAATCATGGAAGGCCTCGCAGCCGAAGGTTACAACTTGATTTTCGCAACTTCATTTGGTTACGGAACTCCAATGGCACGCGTTGCTGTTAAGAACCCAGAGGGTTGCTTCCAGTGGGCAACTGGCGCCAAGTTCCTCCTCACCGCAGAGATGGGTGGAGAGTACGCAACATTCGGTGACATTCCAGCAAACTTGGGCACGTACTTCGGGGCTGCTGAAGAAGCTCGTTACTTGAGTGGTATCGCAGCAGGCGCAGCAAGCCCAACCGGCAAGCTCGGTTATGTTGCAGCGTTCCCAATTCCAGAAGTTATTCGCGGAATTAACGCATTTACACTTGGCGCGCAGTCTGTTAACCCAGCTGCAACCGTTCAAGTTTCTTGGACAAAGACATGGTTCGGACCAGATACTGAAAAAGAAGCAGCCGAATCACTTCTCGCAGCAGGCGCTGACGTACTTGCAATGCACCAAGACACCACAGCAACCGGCCTCGCAGCCGATGCAGTAGGTGCGAAGTGGGTTGGTTACAACAGCGATGTTGCTGAAGCAGCACCAAACGCATGGCTCACTGCTCCAACATGGAACTGGGGTCCTTACTATGTTGAGACCGCAAAGGCCTTTGCTGGTGGCACATGTCCATCAGACGAGTACTACGGTTCGATGGCTGACGGAATGGTCACGCTTGGTTCATTCGGTTCATCAGTAGATGCCGATACACAAGCATTGATCGCCGAGAAGGCAGCAGCAATCATCGATGGTTCATTCGCACCGTTCCAAGGCCCAGTGATGGACCAAGACGGTAAGGAAGTTGTTGCTGCTGGCGCAAAGCCAGAGTTGCTCGACTTGCTCGGAATGAGCTACTTCGTTAAGGGAGTCGTCGGTTCTCCAAAGGGCTGATTTGTAAATGAGTAACACCTCTCACGAGGTTGCACAGGGGCCGCATCACAACAGTGGTGCGGCCTCTACTGCACTCTCAGCGCATTCAATCGACAAGAAGTTTCCAGGCGTACTTGCCAACGACTCTGTCGACTTCGATGTGCGTGCAGGTGAAGTGCACACGCTGTTGGGCGAAAACGGTGCTGGCAAAAGCACGCTCGCTGCAGTGCTGTGTGGTCTGTATCAACCCGATGCCGGGTATCTCATGCGCAACGGCAAGCGCATCAGTTTGTCTTCGCCGCGCGCAGGTTTGCAGCACGGAATCGCGATGGTGCATCAGCACTTTCGCTTGGTCGAAAGATTTACTGTTTCAGAAAATGTGATTTTGGGTAGTCGCGATTTGCCGTTCAGGTTGAACCGTCGCGAGCTAAACGAAAAGGTTGCAGCAGTTGCCGAATCGTACGGCCTGCCAATTGACCCAGATGCAACTGTTGGCGACTTGTCGGTTGGACAACGCCAGCGAGTCGAGATTGTCAAAGCCTTGTATCAAGGCGCAGAGATTTTGTTGTTAGACGAGCCAACTGCAGTGTTGGTGCCATCCGAAGTTGAAAAGTTATTTGAAAACGTGCACGCAATGACTGCAGCCGGAAAATCAATCGTGTTTATTAGTCACAAACTTGGCGAAGTAGTCGAGATCTCGGATCGCGTGACGGTTTTGCGCAACGGACGAGTGACGGGCCACGTTCCGGGGAGGGGGACTGCGGATACGAAAGAACTCGCCCGCCTCATGGTTGGTCGCGACATCGAACTCAACGCGCAGCGCGCCACGCACGCAACTGGTCATGAAGTTTTACAAATTCGCAATCTGTCATTGAGCGTCAACGATGTTTCGGTACTCACAGACATTTCATTCAATGTGCACGCAGGCGAGATGGTGGGCATTGCAGGTGTTGCAGGTAACGGACAGCGCGAGCTCGCCGACACCATTGCTGGTCTCATTTCCCCAACTAGTGGTTCGGTCACAATCTCTGGATCAATGACAACTGATCGTGGGCCTGTCCAGGCCCGCGAAGTCGGGTTGGCATACGTTCCTGAAGATCGTCTCGGTATGGGTCTTGTTCCATCGATGTCAATTCTCGACAACTTGTTGCTGACTCGTGACCGACAAGTTGTCGTTGATCGAATATCGGTGCGCCCCGAAGCCGCACGACTGATCGAACAATTTGAGATCAAGGCAAATGGACCAGATCATCTGGCTCGCAAACTTTCTGGTGGCAACGCGCAAAAGGGGTTGCTTGCACGCGAACTTTCTGGTGGTCGCGGTGCAACCAAGTTATTGGTCGTATGTTCTCCAACACGTGGCCTCGACGTAGGAGCCATCGAGACTGTGCGCAGATTGCTCAATGACGCTCGCAGTTCGGGTCAGGCAATTTTGTTGATCTCTGAAGACCTTGACGAAGTGTTGTCATTGTCGGATCGCGTGCTTGTGCTGTATCGCGGGGCGGTGGTGCACGAGACGGCGGGTGAGACGGCGCAATTATCGCAAGTGGGCGCAGCGATGGCAGGTCTTTCTGGTGGTGGTCGTTGATGTTGCGCATTCCGTTTAGGGTCGTCTTCGAGCAGCGAGGCGAGACCGCGCGTCGGTTGTCGTTACTGGTTCCGCTTGCATCGGTTCTTGCCGCTCTGTTTTTTGGTGCACTCTTTTTGCTTGCTACGGGCTACTCGCCAATCGACACTTATATAAATATGTTTCGTGATGGTTTTGCTTCGTTTAACGGCATCACCGATACCTTGGCTTTGTCAACGGTGCTCATCTGCACAGGCATCTCGGCGGCATTTGCATTTCAGATGAATCTCTACAACATCGGTGGTGAGGGTCAGTTGTATCTCGGTCTCATCGGCGGCGCCTGGGCAGGCATTGCACTTGGTGACCACTTACCAACGTTGCTGATGGTGCCAGTCGTGTTGTTGTGCGGTGCTTTTGCGGGTGCGGCGTGGATTTTTGTTCCGGCGTTTGTGCGATCGCGACTCGGTACGAGCGAAATTGTTTCTACATTGCTGCTCACCTATATCGGTGCGAGTCTCATTAAGCACGTGATTTACACTCCAGGAAGTTTCTTTCGTAACCCGAATACTTCGTTTCCTCAAGGTCGATTGGTCGCAGACTCTGCGTCGCTTGACAGCTTTGGTAGTTCACGGCTCTATCCAACGTTTTTTGTCGCACTAGTTATTGCTGGTGCGTTGTATTGGGTTGTCAAGCGCACCGAGTTTGGCTATCGCATCAACGTCATCGCCGACTCTCCGAAGGCCGCTTATTACGCCGGTATTCATGCAAACCGCACCACTATGTGGGTGATGCTGATCTCTGGCGCTTTGTCGGGATTAGCAGGCGCCATGCTCATCGTCGGACCATACGGCAAGATTGAGCCAAGCATCATCACGCTCGGTTATGGCTATGCGGGCATCGTGGTGGCAGCGCTCGCGCGCAACAATCTTGGCCTCATCATTGTGAGCGGAATTTTGTTCTCTGGTCTCAAAGTCGGTGGCAACAACCTGCAAGTGACAACTGATACTCCTATTCATATCGGCGTGATGTTGCAGGGTGCCATTTTGTTGTTTGCACTTGGTGGCGAGGCTTTCCGCCGGTATCACATTCATGTTGTGCGCGTTCATGATGTATCAACCAAGAAGGTTGCAGCATGAACGAAAACATCTGGATCTTGATGTCTGGTGATGCAATTGCCATTGCAACGACATTGATTTTGGCCGCACTCGGAGCTTTGTTCACCGAGCGTTCTGGTGTGCTCAACCTCGGTATTGAGGGCATCTTGCTCACGTCGGCCATTAGTTCGTTTCTCGCAGCCGATGCTTCTGGAAGCGTGTGGCTTGGTCTCATCGTTGGCTCGTTGATCGGCGCCCTCCTCGCTTCAATTCATGCGGTGCTTTCGGTGGTCTTTCGCGCCAATCAAATTGTTGCTGGTTTGGCGCTTGTCATCTTTGGCACCGGTCTGGCCAACTTTTTGGGCAAACCTGCAGAGGGCAAGACGGTCACAACAGTGATTAAGCCGATCTCATTCGGACCATTATCTGACATTCCAGTCATCGGCCCAATCGTGTTTGGTCAAGACATCATCACCTATCTAGCAATTGCATTAGCCATCGTTGCATCGCGCTACTTATTCAGCACACGACCTGGTCTCGAATTACGCGCAACTGGTGACGACCCAGCAACGGTTGACGCCCAGGGTCTTTCTGTTGCACGAATTCGCATTCGTTACACCATGATCGGCGGATCTCTTGTAGGTCTTGGTGGTTCGTGGTTAATGCTTGCGCAAAGCGCTGGTTGGCATCAGGCCGCTACAACAAATGGCTTGGGCTGGATTGCGCTTGCGCTCGTGGTGTTTGCTGGATGGCGCCCAATGCGCATCATCTTTGGTGCAGTGCTGTTCGGATTTACCTTGCAGCTTCCATTTACCTTGCAGGCGGAACAGATCACGTTCATTCCTTCCGCGTTTCTCGAGATGCTGCCATACTTGGCCACGTTGATAGCACTCATTGCATTGAGCCGACCAGGAAGTCGCAACCTTCTTGGTGCTCCACGCGCCTTGGGTACGCCGTTCGTACGTGACGAACGATAATGAAATGAGACTGTCCAAGGGTTCGACCAACGAAGAAATACTTGAAGTACTCGAAGAGACTGCAGCCGCAATTACGACAGTGCTTGAGAGCAATACCAACTGGGGGTTATCGGGTTTGCGAAACACCCAATATTCAGTGGATGTCGACTGCGACAATGTTGCGCTCGCAATCCTGCATGGCGCAGGTTGCGCAGTGTTGTCGGAAGAAAGCCAGCGAACAGGCGAGTGGGGCGACAACGACATCTTGGTCGTGATGGATCCACTCGATGGATCAACCAATGCAAGTCGTGGTGTGCAGTGGTATGCAACTGCGTTGTGTGCACTTGACAACACCGGTATGCGAGCGTCACTCGTGGTCAATCAGGCTTCGGGTCATGACAGATATTGGGCGACACGAGGTGGCGGAGCGTTTCACAATGGCAATCCAATTCGGCCATCGGCGTGCATCGACATCAAGGATGCGGTGGTCGGGATTTCTGGCTTGCCAAATTTCAAGCCAGGTTGGGCGCAGTTTCGAGCGCTTGGTGCGGCAGCCCTCGACATTTGTTTGGTTGCCGACGGCACATTGGATGGTTGGGTTGACATGAATAGTCATGGCGTGTGGGACTACCTGGCAAGCATTTTGATCTGTCAAGAAGCGGGTGTGGTTGCCGTAGACCATCTCGATCGTGAACTTTTGGTGACAACATACGATGACAAGCGGACACCGATTGTGGCCGCTTCACCTCAACTGCTCGCACAATTACGTCAAGTACGATTACAGCATGCTGGTTGACGAAGCAACATAGCTAGATGGTGCGAGAGTTGCCGAAGGCTAAGCAGACAATGGAAAGTCGTTTTCATGGATCGGCCTTTTTGACTCCACCGTCTCCGAACTCCATCGCTATCAAGATCGTTTTCGACTCAACGATCTAGCAGTAGAAGATGCGTTGTATGGCAAGCAGCGCCCCAAGATCGATCTGTACAACGAGCACACTCTGATTGTTCTCAAGACTGTCGCCTACAACGTGGCAACTGAAAAATCATTGTTGGCGATCTCACATTATTTATCGGCACAAGCATGCTGCTTACTGTGCGTCACGGAGACGCATTGCCGTTGCAATCTATTCGCGCAGATTTAGAGTTGCATCCCGAAAAACTCAAGAGTGGGCCATTGGCTGTTTTGCACGAGATAACAGATCGCATGGTCGATCAGTATCTAGAAGTGGCAACCATGCTGGCCGAAGATGTCAATCAGATTGAAGACGAGGTATTTGATGACGAAATCCCGGCTTCGGCGTCTCGAATGTATTTTGTTAAACGCGAATTGATCGAGTTTCGCCGCACTGTTTGGCCGCTCGTCGAACCACTTGACCGGCTCGCAAAAGGGGCAGTGCCTTTCGTGAGTGCCGATTCAGCACTGCTTTTCGCTGACGTGCGAGATCATTTGCTCAAAGTGATTGACGAAGTTGACACACTGAACGCGCTCATGGACGCAGCGTTGCATGCCAACCTTTCGCTGATCCAGGTCAAACAAAACGAAGACATGCGCAAGATATCTTCGTGGATCGCTATCGGTGCTGTGCCCACTATGATCGCCGGAATTTACGGCATGAATTTTGAACACATGCCCGAACTTGAAACCCAATATGGTTACTACGTGGTGGTGGGTTTGCTAGCTGCTGTGAGTTATGGACTCTTTCGCCTGTTCAGAAAGAACGAGTGGCTCTAGTCCCAATTTGTCCATTGCGCTATAAGATTAGGAGACCGTTAATACGGGCGCTTAGCTCAGTT
>JAQCJO010000094.1 GCA_027592925.1 Actinomycetota bacterium
GAGCAAGGAACGGTTGATGCAGTAATTACCTCTCCGAGCCATGAATACACGCGAAATTTAATTGAAATTTCAGCGCAGCGAGCAGAGCTGTAAAACCCAAGCCCAGTATGGGTTTGAGAATGCTTGACCGAACACCTGTTCGTGTGTAAGGTCAACTCATCCCAAACGAGAAACTCATCTCCACATCGTAAGCAAACCCCGCAACACCCCAACTTTAGGGTGCTACTCAAAACACACAAAAAGAAAGACAGGAAGACCGATCATGGCTAGCAAAGAGAGCAAGCACCACGAAGTAAAAAACAATTCCAACGAATCAGTGAGTGACCGTATGAAGGCACTCGACATGGCTCTTGGTCAGATCGACAAGCAGTTCGGCAAAGGCTCGATCATGCGCATGGGTGAAAAAGATTCCATGAAAATCGCGTCCATTCCTACCGGCGCATTGCCACTCGACATTGCACTTGGCGTTGGCGGTTTGCCACGCGGTCGTGTCGTTGAAATCTTTGGCCCTGAGTCATCGGGTAAGTCAACGCTTGCAATGCACGTGGTGGCCGAAGCCCAACGCAATGGCGGCATCTGCGCCTACGTCGATGCTGAACACGCAATGGACCCCGTGTACGCAAGTGCAATTGGAGTCGACATCGACAACCTGCTGATCTCGCAGCCAGACACTGGTGAGCAAGCACTCGAGATCGTCGACATGTTGGTGCGCTCCGGCTCACTTGATGTCATCGTGATCGACTCGGTCGCTGCACTTACACCACGTGCCGAAATTGAAGGCGAGATGGGCGACAGCCACATGGGTTTGCAGGCTCGATTGATGAGCCAGGCATTGCGCAAGCTCACCGCCAACCTCAACAAGTCCGACACAATTTTGATTTTCATCAACCAATTGCGCGAAAAGATTGGTGTGATGTTCGGTTCGCCAGAAACAACAACTGGTGGCCGTGCACTCAAGTTCTATTCGTCGGTTCGTCTCGACATTCGTCGTATCGAATCAATCAAGGACGGCGTCGAGATCGTTGGATCACGCACACGCGTCAAGGTTGTGAAAAATAAGGTTGCTCCACCATTCCGTCAAGCCGAATTCGACATCATGTACGGCAAGGGCATCAGTCGTGAAGGTGCCGTGCTCGACATGGCAGTCGAAATGGGCATCGCCAAGAAGTCTGGTGCGTGGTTTACCTACGACGGAGAGCAAATGGGTCAAGGTCGTGAAAACGCCAAGAATTTCTTGCTCGAAAATCCAGAAATCATGGTTCAGATGGCCGAACGTGTGAGGCAGCAGGCGGGTGTTGGCGCAGATGCCAACGCACCTGCTTTCACCGAAAAAGACGACGAGCCAATCGATCTCGACTAGTCAATTCGCGTTGACGTGCGCTCATTAATGAGCAGTCAACTACAAGGTTTCCTGTCGGCGAGTGTCCCTACACATTCGCCGACAGGGCTGCCATTTCACCGTATTCACAAAATGTGTCGCGGTAAACTTAGAGTCCTGTGACTCGTAAATATGTTGTGCGCACCTTTGGGTGCCAGATGAATGCGCATGACTCCGAGCGCATCTCCGGGTTGCTCGAGCAAGACGGCATGGAACGAGCCGAGAGCGAAGACGACGCCGATCTCGTGGTTCTCAACACCTGTTGTATTCGTGAGAACGCCGATGAAAAGTTGTACGGCAGTCTTGGGTGGCTCAAGCCTTGGAAAGAAAAGGGCATCGAGTTAGGCCGTGAGCGACAGATCATGGTTGCGGGTTGCCTGGCTCAAAAAGACAAAGATCAGGTGCGCAAACGCGCGCCATATGTCGATGTTGTCATGGGTACACACAACGTTCACCGCGCAGTTGATCTGCTCGAGCATGCATCTATGAGCGGTGGTATCACCGAGATCTTTGACGAAGCCGTAATTGATGACCATGCGCTGTTTCCAAGCGCGTTACCAGTGCGTCGAGAGCGTTCGTACAACGCCTGGGTAACCATTCAGATTGGTTGCGACAACACCTGTACCTATTGCATCGTGCCCAGCGTGCGTGGCAAAGAAATCAGCCGACCATTTAGCGACATTGTTGATGAGGTTGCGGCGCTTGCGCGTGACGGTGTCACTGAAATCTCGCTGCTCGGACAAAATGTCAACAGCTACGGCCGCGATCTTTCACTTGATGCTCGTCGTGCAGGTGATGCCGACGTCAAACTACGACCACAGTTTGGCGAGTTGCTGCGTGCCGTTGGGGCGGTGGATGGCATTCGGAGAGTGCGTTACGTCAGTCCGCATCCCAAAGACATGAATCTTGAGACACTCATGGCGATGGCCGAGACTCCTGCAGTGTGCGAGCACTTGCATTATCCGTTGCAGTCAGGCTCTGACCGCGTGTTGACGCTCATGCATCGTGGCTATACCGCACAGAAGTATCTCGAGAAGATCGCACAAGCTCGTTCGTTGATAGAAGACGCTGCTGTAACTACCGACATCATTGTTGGCTTCCCGGGTGAGACCGAAGAGGATTTTGTGCAGTCGCTCGAAGTTGCGGCAGAAGCACAATTTGATTCGGCATATCTCTTCATCTTCTCGCCGCGTGAAGGCACCGAAGCAGCAAAGATGGCAGAGCATTTCATTGCTCCAGAAGTGATGTCAAGCAGGTACGACCGCATGAAGGTGGTGCTTGATCATTCGGCAATCATTAAGCATG
>JAQCJO010000095.1 GCA_027592925.1 Actinomycetota bacterium
TCTGTTTTCAATAAGCATCCACCACCAATTGCGGTTCGGAGTGTTGGAGCCATTGCCAATAATGGCTGCCACCAATCCCGCAACTGAGTTAACAGATCGGTTTTTTGTTGTGGCCATGATGCTTTGTAATCACGCAGCCACTCAGACCAGTCAGCCTGATATTCGCGCAAATATTCTTCCTTGTTGATAAACGGACGATTCACAAGATCATCACTCATTGGGTGTGTGACCACAATTGATGATGGCGAAATTTCGATTATCGTGCCAGGGATGTTGAGCGCAGCCCGATCGTTGCCAACGGCTTGTAGGCGTTTGATGAATTCTGTCTGATCAGGGAAGATTGAGAGTTCATCGCCGGTGATCATGTTTAATGAAAATAAATCTTCATCCAAAAAACATGGCGGCCCAGCAGATGGCACAACAACCCGGGCATCTACCAATGAAACATATTTCATTGAGCGCGCAAATTGACTCTCAACCTTCGTGCGTGCTTGTTGCATCAGTGATTCGCGTGGTTCGTCGTAGACCATGGGATACCAAATTGCTCCGCTGTATTGCAACCAATGCATGTCAACTGGACCATGCACCGTCAGTGCACCCAAGTCTCCAGTGCGACAGTCGTTTTGATTAACTAGGCGCGACTCACCGTCGCTGATCATGATTGCCGAATCACCACCTGGGCCGTCGGCGATTGCGCTTTCAACATGTATCGCAATTGTCAAACCGTTACCTAGGTCGGTCTCTTTGCCATTTTCAGTACGCACGAAATTTGTGAAACCTAATTTGCTCAGACGTCGTTCGAGCTCGCGAGTAGCAAAAGCAGGGAGCAATACCTTCGTGGCTTTATCAATATGACTTGCTAACCATGGTTCATCTAGATGGTCAGCGTGTTGATGCGAGATGTAGAGATAATCAGGTGATTTGATTGCTGCCATTAACTGTGGCGACAACTGATCGTTTCTTGGAAACACAAACCATGAACCAAGAAACGCTGGCAGAAACCATGGGTCACAAACAATGGTGGCTTGGCGCGTTTGCACCAATATGCCGGCATGACCAATGGAGGTTGCCCTCATGTCGTTTTAGGCCACTGGTTGATCGGTAAATTGCTGACCACCGCGAGCAACATGTTCTGTCCACTCGGCACCGTCCCAGTAGCGCAACTCAAAACGCTTGGATGGATCTGCGTACCAGGCTGCAGGGGCAGCAGTTGAAGAAGCTGCAGTGGTCGTTGCTTGAGCGGTTGCTTGAAACGGTGTTGACGTGGCAGTAGTAGTAGAAGTAGTTGCCGAAGTTGGGCGGCGAAGGAATGCGCAATACCTGCCGTCAAACGTTGGCACAATGCTGACCACTTCCCAACCATCTGCCGACTTCTTTGTGAGTTCGACAGCAAGTGCTTCAGGGCTTGAGTTATAGGGGTTGAACGCAACATATTCGTACATATGTTCAGGTTAGTGGCGAGTGTGATCCAAATATCACAGTCGAAAAATTAGCGCCCAAATATCAGCCAAGTATCTGGACTCCGTGCGCCTAATCTTGACGCTGTGACTAAAGCCAAACAACGCATTGGGTATTTTGGGCCAGCCGGAACATTTACCGAACAAGCGCTGCTAACGCAATCCGATTTGGCGACTGGCGAGTTGGTGCCGTATCGGACTGTGCCAGATGTTTTGGATGCCGCGGATCGCGGCGAGGTCTCGCTCGGCTTTGTTCCAATCGAAAACTCAATTGAAGGCACTGTCAACTTCACTCAAGACGCACTTGTTTTTGATCACGATTTACTGATCCAGCGAGAAGTAGTTCTTGACATCGAACATTGCATTTTGGCTAAAAAAGGAACGTCGCTACAAGATGTGACGACACTGCTGTCAATCCCTGTTGCAACCGCACAGTGCCACGAATACATTCGCAACAATCTTGCACAAGCCAAACTTCATGCGGCTAATTCAACGGCAGAAGCCGCACGTTTGGTCAGTGAAGAAACAGGAAATGGTTTTGCGGCCGTTGCTCCACGCAATGCGGGCGCTATTTACAACCTAGAGGTGATTGCAAGCGACATCGCGGATCATGAAGGAAATCAAACACGATTTGTGTTGGTGGGCAAAGATTCAATTCCGGCCGCTACTGGCCACGACCGCACTGCACTCGTTGTGTTTCAGCGCGCAGACGAACCAGGAAGTCTGATCTCAATTCTGCAAGAGTTTGCTGCGCGTCGCATTAACTTGTCGCAACTGTTGTCACGACCAACTAAACGTGGTGGGCTCGGCGATTATTGTTTCATTATTTACTGTGACGGACATGTAACCAATGAGTTGGTGGCAGATGTGTTGCGTGATCTGCATGCCAAGCAGGGTGCAGTAAAATTTCTTGGCTCATATCCAGCTGCTGGCGCACAAGCGCATACGGCACGCGAGCACGCAGACGCTCGATGGCGTGAAGCAGATGATTGGGTTACCGCGCTCAGAGCGCGGATCGCGCGCTAGCGTTCCTCAACGGAACGGTGGCAGAGTGGACAAACGCATCCGCCTTGAAAGCGGACGGCTCAAAAGGCCCGGGGGTTCGAATCCCTCCCGTTCCGCCAGTACACTCAATCATCATTCGTCGGTGCTGTTCTAGGAGAGGTGCCAGAGCGGCCGAATGGGGCGCCCTGCTAAGGCGTTGTCCGGGTAAACCGGACCGT
>JAQCJO010000033.1 GCA_027592925.1 Actinomycetota bacterium
GTCCTCAGCAAGATCTACTCCCAGCACTCGTGCGCCTGAAAAAATCTCGGCAATCACAGCTGTGGTGTAACCCAGTCCGCAGCCTGCATCAAGGATTGTTCTCGGGTTACCTAATTCAAGATATTTGAGGATCTGGTGAAATTTGGATCTAGGTAGTAGGTCATTGTGCACAGATGCATTCGAATTTTCGAGGGAATCGCCTAGAACGAGACGACGGTACGCACCAAAATCTCCCTTTGCGTCTAGTTGGGTAAAATCGCTGAGTAGGCGTGTCGACTCTTCATCTGCCTTAAGCCGTGTTGGCAACCACCAGTCGTTTAGAGCCATGTACGCTTCCACTCCAATTGTCCTGAACAATGAACTAGTTACAGTACCGAGGGTTCGGGCTGCGTGATGAGGGGTATCTAATATAGAGATACTTACTCAATGGTAATCGTTTTAGCAGATATTGCGCCATACTGATCCAATGATCACAGCAACAATTATTCTTCTCGCCCTTGCCCTCGTTGGTCACCTCGCGGTGATGAACGCCGTTGACTCATTCTCTGGTTACGGCGAGAGCGACTCAACTTACAAGTTTTAATTAACTGATTGGTCGTCTCGCGGGGCGAGACTAGAGGCAATGACCACAGTCGATACCTCTGCGAACCAGGTTGATCTGTCGATCACTGGTATGTCGTGCAACGCATGTGCGATGACGATTGAAAAAGGTTTGAACCGTCTCGATGGTGTTGAGGCAACCGTCAACTTTGCAACCGAGTCTGCTCGAGTCACGTTTGATGCATCGCAGACAGACACGCTGAATCTTGTATCTGTTGTCGAGTCGCTTGGCTATGGGGCACGACCACTTGCAGAGACAACTCCTGACATGTTGGATGTAGAAGTTCGTGAACGCGTTGCAATGCTCAAATCGCGTTTGACGGCGAGCATCGTTTTAGGTGTTCCGGTCGTGCTGGTATCAATGTTTGCGGTGCTGCAGTTTGCCAATTGGCAGTGGTATGCAATGGCGTTTTCTGCACCCGTCGTGACGTGGGGAGCATGGCCTTTCCATCGAGCCGCACTGATGAATGCTCGTCATCGTGCAACAACGATGGACACGTTGATCTCGCTTGGGATTGTGGCTGCAGTTGCGTGGTCGGTGTGGGCTCTTGTGTGGGGGGATGTGACTGCACATTCCGGAATGACTGGAATGACTGGAATGACTGGAATGACCGGTGGGGTCCACGTCTATTTTGAAGTTGCTGTTGCAGTAACTATTTTCTTGTTGGCAGGTAGATATTTTGAAGCACGTGCGAAGCGCCGCGCGGGCGACGCATTGCGGGCATTGCTGGCGTTGGGTGCACACACAGCAACCGTCTTGCGCGACGGCGAAGAAGTAACTGTTGATGCAGTATTAATACGAGTTGGCGACATGATTGTTGTGCGACCAGGCGAGATCATTGCTGCAGATGGTGTGGTGATGGAAGGTGCATCAAGTATTGATGCTTCAACACTCACAGGCGAAAGCGTGCCGGTTGATGTGCAGGTAGGCAGCAAGGTCACGGGAACAACAGTGAACTTGACTGGACGATTAGTAGTGCGCGCACGACGAGTTGGAGCCGACTCGACCTTTGCGCAGATCACCAAACTGGTGCGCGACGCGCAATCCACCAAAGCTCCTGTGCAACGACTTGCCGATCGAGTAAGCAGTGTGTTTGTGCCAACAGTAATCCTGTTGTCGCTTGCCACATTTGTCGCATGGTATGTGATGGGTGACGACATTGAACGCTTGGCCGATGCATTTGAAGCGGCTGTTTCGGTGCTGATTATTGCGTGTCCTTGCGCACTTGGCCTTGCTACTCCAACTGCGTTGATGGTGGGAAGCGGTCGTGCCGCACAAATGGGCATCGTGATCAAGGGTGTCGATGTATTGCAAAGCACGCGACGTATTGACACCGTGGTATTTGACAAAACAGGCACAATAACTACAGGTGTCATGCAGTTGCTTGACGTTGTAGTAGCAGCCGATGCAACCCGCGCCGAAGTGTTGAGCTTTGCCGGTGCATTGGAGTTTGCAAGCGAACACCCAGTGGCAAAAGCCATTGCCTCTGCTGCTCGTGCCGAACTAGGTCAACTGGCAAGCGTGCAACAATTTGAGTCGATTGCCGGGCAGGGAACAGTCGGCGTGGTTGATGGTCATCGTGTGATGGTTGGTGGTGAGCAGTTGCTCAATGCGCGCACCGTTATTATTTCGAGCCCGCTGCGTGAAGCATTGAAAGTTGCGCGCGACTCTGGCAACACCGCTGTGTTGGTGGCTTATGACGGAATGGCAAAAGCAGTGTGTGTCGTAGCAGACAAACCTAAAACCAATAGTGCTGCAGCAATTGCTTCGTTACGCGAACTGGGTTTGCGACCAGTGTTGCTGACGGGCGACAACTTGGCCACTGCATTGGCTATTGCCGAACAAGTAGGAATCGAAACTGATGATCAACACGTGATCGCTGGTGTGTTGCCCGCAGAAAAAGTGCGCGTAGTTGCTGATTTGCAAGAACGTGGTTATGCAGTTGCGATGGTGGGCGACGGAGTCAATGACGCTGCAGCACTTGCTCAGTCCGACGTGGGTATTGCCATGGGAACTGGCACCGATGTTGCAATGAGCGCTAGTGACTTAACGATCGTGAGCGGAGACTTGCGTCTGGTTACCGATGCAATCTTGTTGTCGCGTGCCACACTGCGCACGATCAGCGCCAATGTGTTTTGGGCGTTTGCATATAACGCGGCTGCAATACCGCTTGCTGCACTTGGATTGATGAACCCAATGTGGGCGGGTCTTGCAATGGCATTGTCGAGTGTGTTTGTGGTGAGCAACTCACTACGTTTGCGTAGTGCGAAACTTAGCCAGCACACTGCATTTGTTCACGCAACTCGTTGATTGCAGTGCGCCTCCAAGAGTGCACAGTGCGGATATTAACTCCAGCATCTTCTGCTATTGATCGAAAACTTTTGCCGTCTGCAAGTTGTTGTAACACGCTGAGAGAACGCGGATCCAAATTCCATTTTGATGCTTCAGTGAGCAAGTTGGCTACCTCGTCTTCTGGGTTGATTTGAGTTTCGGGAGTCGGGATCTTGTCGATTACATCGTCACCCCATGCAACGGCGAGTTGCTTGAGGCGACTGTCGCGCACAAACGCAAAGTATTCGGAGTCGCGCACCAAATTGGAGGCGATCTTGATGGGTCGCTTTTCAATTGGATAGGTGCGGATTTGTATCCAGGCTTGAGCGACGGTGTCGGTGAGAGCCTCGTCAAACCCTCCGCGAGCCAACTTGCCACGCCGAGCAGCGATTGAGATCAGTGGCGGCAGAAGCCGCTGCAACACAATGCGAGTTGCAAGTTCGTCGTTGGCTGCGCGAATAACAAGTTTGAAAAGGTATTGATCACCAACCGAGTCGGTTACTTCAAGGCCAAAGCCGGCACGAATAAGTACTTCGTCGAGGTTTGCTACTCGCTTACCTGGAAGCCCCCAGCCATTGACCCGTCTGAGTGTGGATGGCGCATTCGAGAGAGCTGACCACTCCCGCACGAGTGTGCGGACTGTGGACGACTTGCCAGTTGGGTGGATGATGGTTGTGGGACGTGTACAAATGCGTGCTGTTTGTGTGGTCATGCAGATGATGATCCGCACAGCACTCACCGCACTTCTCACCGCAAGCAACACCGGGATTGCCAATGATGTAAAGATTGACAACTATGAGAATTACTTTGCCCTCAGGCACCCCCGCCGAAATTGATTTGAGTGTGTCCAACCCAGTGATGGGGCTCGTGATCATGCCGGACATCTTTGGAATGCGACCACTTTTTGATGATCTTGTTGCTCAATTGGCGCGTGAGTGGAACATGGCAGTGATTGCGATTGAGCCATTTCCAAATCAAACGTTGTCGGCTGATATTGCCGAGCGGATGGCATGCGTGCCATTGTTGAGTGATGATGCGGTGCTTCGTGACATGCATGAGGCCGCCGATGCATTAGGTGTGGATCGAGTTGGGCTGATGGGGTTTTGCATGGGTGGAATGTATTGCCACAAAGCAGCACGAAGCGATCGGTTTGCTCGGATCTCATCGTTCTACGGAATGATTCATATTCCTGAAGGTTGGATGAGTGCCACGCAGGGCGATCCACTTGCGTATCTTGAAACTGGCAATGCCGATCGAGTGCTTGCAATCATCGGATCACTCGACCCGTACACACCGCCGGATCAAGTAGTGGAGCTGCGTGCTACTGGTGCAACGGTGCAGGAATACCCCGAAGCCATGCACGGTTTTGCTCACGATGGTGCGCGTCCAGCACATCGTGCTCACGATGCACAGGATGCTTTTGGTCGCACACGCGACTGGCTGCTCGCTCAGTAGGTGAAGCGAACTAGCTAGAACGAACTGTCATACGATCGCGCATGATGATGTGATAGTGACGATCTTGTTGCTTGAGCCAACCAAGTCGGATAAAACTTGCGATGGCTTTGTTGACACGCTCGCGTGATGCGCCAACCATGCCGGCCAACTCTTCTTGTGTAACGGGCAATACAAAATCGTCATTGCCACCAGAAAGCTCGAGCAATCGTTTTGCGGTGCGTCCGGTGACGTCAAGAAAAACGCTGTCAGCCAACACTTCGTCCAGCACGCGCAGACGAGTTGCGAGCAACTTAGTGACACCCCACAACATTGTTGGGTGAGTTTGCATTTGCTCGACTACCGGTGCATACGGAATGCACAAAACTGAACTTGTTTCAATTGCGCGAGCCATGGCACTGCGCGAGCCATTGTCAAGCAAACCAAGTTCACCAAACAAATCGCCGTCTTCCATGAGCGCGAGCATGCTTTCGCGACTGTCGAGCGGCTTGTTGCCAATAGCAATTGCAATGCGCCCACTGAGCACAACAAACAGTGCGTCTGGTGTGTCACCTTCATTAAACAACACATCACCCCGTTGGAGGGTTTGAGTCTTGGCCAAGGCAGCAATCGCTGTGAGTGCTTCTACCGGTGTTTCTGCGAAAAATGCAGTGTTGGAGAGTATCTCTTCGTGTGTCATGAACTTATGACGGTACTACCCTAAATGAGCGTGACAACCCTGCCCAACGAAATTGTTTGGACCATAGTTGTTGCCGCAGGATCGGGTGCCAGATTTGGGAGTCTGAAGCAGTTTGCAATGCTCGGCGATCGTCGAGTATTGGACTGGTCAGTTGCTACGGCCAGGGCAGTGAGTGCGGGGGTGATTGTCGTGTTGCCACCGGGTGCTGATCTAGGTGAAGGCCAGGTTCTAGGTGGTGAAACCCGCAGTGAATCAGTGCGTTGCGGGCTCAAGGCAGTGCCGCCAGAGGCAACGATTATTTGCGTGCATGACGCAGCGCGACCATTTGCCACAGAACATTTGTTTAAAGAAACTATTTCTCAAGTGCACAAAGGTGCCGATGGAGCGGTGCCGGCAATCGGTGTGACCGACACGATTAAACAGGTTGACTCACAAAATGTTGTCGTCAATACTCCGGACCGCTCATCGTTGGTGGCGGTGCAAACACCGCAAGTGTTTCGAGCAGCAGTATTGCGCGAAGCGCACGCATCGTGCCCTGAAGGCACCGACGATGCGACACTTGTCGAGCTGTTAGGCAAGCGAGTAGTTGTTGTGGCTGGCGAAGCGCTCAATCGCAAACTCACAGCACCAGAAGATTTGGAATGGGCTCGTGCTACCGCACGAACCGAAGTGTAAGGAGACAAAATGGCTACTTCGATACGAGTTGGACAAGGTTTTGATATTCACCGTTTCGAAGACACTCCGAGCGGTCGTGTGCTGGTGCTTGGTGGTGTGCAATTTGTGGGAGAACGCGCATTGGCAGGGCACAGTGATGCAGATGTGATTGCACACGCAATTGCCGACGCACTTCTTGGTGCAGCATCGCTCGGCGATATTGGACATCACTTTCCGGACACCGACCCAAAATGGGCGGGAGTTGATTCTCTGTTGTTGTTGTCGCATGTTGTCGCATTAGTGAAAGAGAATGGTTTTGAAATTGGCAACGTTGATTGCAGCGTGGTCTGTGAAAAACCCAAGCTTGCACTCCATCGCGAGGAGATGCAACGTAAACTTGTCAATGTGGTCGGCGCTCCTGTTTCGGTAAAAGGACGCAGAGCAGAAGGTCTCGGCGCACTTGGCCGTCAAGAGGGCATTGCATGTTGGGCAGTGTGCGTGATTGAACGAGTAGCGCAATGAAGCCGCGTGATTCTCGACCAGGCAAGGGTCCGCGTAGCGGAGCAACAAGTAGTAATAAGCGCAGTGCAGCAGGTGGAAGCAAGCGTGAAGCCGCAGCCGGAAATAGGAGGGCTGATCCGCGTGATGCACGTCGTGATCCGCGCGACGCAAAGCGGCCACCTCGTGATGCGAAATTTGCGCCACGCGCAGCAGTGAACACTAAGCGCAGTCGCCCTCCGGCTCGCGAACACGCGGGGCCGCGTGCGCCACGCCCAGATCAACACGGGCTTGGTGGATCACAGATTGAAGGTCGTCAGGCAGTGCGTGAGTTGTTGATTGCACAACGCCGAAAAACATTTGAGATTTGGGTGTCCAATGACTTGGACGAGAATGATGTAATTAATGACATTTTGGCGTTGGCTGCAGATCAACGCGTGCCAGTGCGACGCGTACCGCGAAAAGACATTGAAAAAGAAGCGCGCAGTGAAGCACCGCAAGGTGTGCTTGCAATGGCCGCACCAATTCCCGATGTCGAACTTGGTGACTTGTTTGCGCCACGCAAAGGAAATGTTCCCGCATTTTTGGTCGCCATTGATGGCGTGACTGACCCGGGCAACCTTGGTGCAATCTTGCGCTCGTGCGATGGCGCGGGTGTGCATGGCGTGATATTGCCTCGACATCGAGCAGTGCACATCACACCAACTGCGGCAAAATCTGCTGCAGGCGCTGCCGAGTATGTGCCGATGTGCGTAGTGGGCGGATTGCCAACTGCACTCAAGCAAATGAAAGATGCAGGAGTGTGGATCGTTGGATTGAGCGATGCTGCTGACAAAAACATCTTTCAGATTGGTGATCTCACTACCGAACCAATTTGTTTGGTGTTGGGTGCTGAAGGTGCAGGCTTATCTCGACTTGTCAAAGAACGATGTGATTTGTTGGTGAGTATTCCAATGGGCGGCTCGCTTTCATCACTCAATGTTTCGGCTGCTGCAGCGCTTGCAACATACGAAGTAGTTCGTTCACGCGTTGCCAAGACCAAATAATTCGCTGTAACCTAGACGAGCCGGGTTAGCTCAGAGGCAGAGCAACCGCCTTGTAAGCGGTAGGTCGTGGGTTCAATTCCCACACTCGGCTCCACTGCATCAAGTACGGTTGTTGGTATGAGCCAAGAACAACGTCGTCCCCGCCGAGAGCCAGTTTCACGCGGTTCCTCAATCAATTCAACAATGTCGATTGTTGTTGCTGTAGTTGCCGTACTACTGGGGTTTTTGATTTTGCGCGATATTCGTGGTGGCAGCACTACTGCACCAGCTGCTGGCGATGGAGCAACCACAGACACGGTCGTTACCGACACAATTCCCGTCGAGACAACAGTTGCCGTCACTATTCCACTCACGGCATTCAAAATTCAAGTTGCCAATGCGTCAAAAGTTTCTGGAAGCGCCGGCCAGTTGACCACCGAGTTGCAAGGTCGCGGCTACATCGTGCAACCAGCAGTGAACACGAGCGAAACCACACCAAAACAAAGAGCAACAGTTGTGTATTACTTGCCAGGTAGCGAAGGCCAGGCGGCCCTTGTTGCTGCTGAACTTGGCGGTGTCGCAACAGCAATCATGCCCGCACCGATTCCGACTGAGGGTGGAAAACTTGGAGAAGCAAGCGTGCTGATTTTGTTGGGTACCGATATTGCTGGCAAACCACTTGCATCACCAGTGCCAACCGTGCCAGTCGAAACCACGGTTCCTGGCGGCTGATCTCGTTCGTTATTGACAGTAATTAATTAAAGCGAGCAACAATTGCTGCTGCTGCTTTCTCAATACACATGAGTGGCTGAGAAAACGATTCACTTTCACCAAAATTTTCGATCAAACTAAACGATTCGATGCGCTGTTGAGCATCGACATCGGCGCCGCCACAGATAACAACCACGTGCTTATTGAATTGTTGTGCAAGTTGCTGCACGCCACCAACAACCTTGCCATCAAAGCTTTCGTTGTCTAAATATCCTTCGCCGGTAATGACCAGGTCGCATTGCGCGATTTGTTCATGCAAGCCAACTTCATCGGCAACAACATCAAAACCCGGCACAAGGCTTGCACCAAGTGCGCTCAGTCCACCTGCGAGTCCGCCTGCCGCACCGCCACCAATGAGTTGAGATACGTCAATGCCATAGTCGCGTAAGTACGACTGCTGCAGTTGCTCAAGTCGTCCGGAAAGAAATTCGATCTGCACAGGGGTTGCGCCTTTTTGTGCGCCAAACAATCTGGCTGCATCGGCGAATAGTGCGCGCACATCACAAGCCACAATAAATTCGGTCCCTCGTAATCGGGCCGGTGTCTCGATTGCGCGAATTGCCCCGAGACCACCGTCGACAGTTGCAGAACCGCCAACGCAAACAATGATTCGCTTGGCTCCATCATTGAGTGCGGTGTCGATGAGCTGGCCCGTACCGATGGTCGAGGCTGCAATCACATCGTTCTTTTTGGCTCCACCAACCAAAGAAAGCCCAGAAGCGCGGGCCATTTCGATTACTGCCGTGTCACCCGCAAGGCGCCACTGTGCCTCAACCGGCTTCCCGAGTGGGTCAGTCACGCGAGTTGTTCGGTTTGGTCCACCAAGTGCATCTAGCGTGCCTTCGCCACCATCTGCAATTGGTGCTTCGACACAATCAACACCTAATTCCCAACATGCATGACCGATTGCTGACGCAACCTGCGCTGCTGATGCTGTGCCACGAAACTTGTCGACAGCCGCTAGCACTCGCATGCTGTACAGGATAGGCAAACTTTGTGGAGGTCGAAGGTCTACGATGAAATTGATGTATTTACGAGGCCGACTTCAGTGGTCGCTTCTCGTGATATCGGTTGTAAGTGGCGTAATCGCTGTGTTGCTCTCGCGCGGTGGTGGAGAACCCAAAATTGTTGTGCCAACAACTGTTGAGACAACGATTCCCGCACCAACAACAACGGTGTATGTAGAACCCGTGTACTACACAATCGAGCCAGGCGACTCGCTGTTTGCTATTTCCAAGAAGTTCAATCTCAATATGGCAGAATTAATGACCATCAACAACATCACCAACCCCGACAAAGTCAATGCTGGTGATGTGATTCAGTTGCCGGTGGCGACAGGTTTTGTTGCTGTTGCACCGTCAACGACGATGGAGCCTTAATCGCGTCGCGCGCGCACAATCTCTGCAATCTCGCGCATGATGCGAGCAATGTCAAAATCTTTTGGTGTGTATACCGCAGCGATGCCAAGTGCACGCAATGAGTCACGATCATCTTCGGGGATGATGCCACCAAGGATTATCGGAACATCAATACCAAGTTCTTGCAGTTCATACAACACATCGGGAACAAGTTGCAGATGCGAACCCGACAAGATGGAGAGACCAATCACATCTGGGTCTTCATCGCGCGCAGACGCCGCAATTTGTGCAGGCGTGAGACGAATACCCGAATAAATAACTTCCATACCCGAGTCACGCGCAGCAACGGCAATTTGTTCGGCGCCACTTGAGTGCCCATCGAGACCGGGTTTGGCGACCAAAAACTTTGGTGGACCACCGGGGATAGTTCGCACAAACTCTGCAACGTCGGCCAGTTGAGCCGTGCGACGGCCAGCAGCAGCACCAACTCCGGTTGGGGCGCGGTATTCGCCAAACACTTCGCGCAGTACCTGGCTCCACTCGCCGGTAGTGCCGCCCGCTATAGCCAGAGCAATAGATGCATCCATCAAATTGGCTTTGCCTGTCGCTGCATTTCGCAATTGATCAAGGGCTTGCTGCACCTCTGCGTTAGCGCGTTGTTTGCGCCATGCAGTGACGTCGTCAACAAGTTGTTGTTCGACAGTGTGGTCGACTTTGAGAATGTTGTTTGCGCCATCGAGCGGAGACGGTGTCGATTCGGTAAAGCGATTGACGCCAACAACAACTTGCTCGCCAGATTCGATGCGGCGAGTGCGATCGGCCATCGAAGACACGAGACGACCTTTGAGCTCGTCAACTGATTCAAATGCACCGCCACGATCAAGAATTTCCTGCAACTCTGCCCAAGCGGCATCGCGCAACTCGCTTGTGCGGGCCTCGACCACATGCGAGCCAGTGAAGATGTCTTCGTACTCGAGCAAATCGGTTTCGTAAGCGAGCACTTGTTGCATGCGCAACGACCACTGTTGATCCCACGGGCGGGGTAGACCAAGCGCTTCATTCCATGCCGGCAATTGCACGCTGCGTGCACGAGCCGACTTGGACAATGTAACGGCGAGCATCTCGAGCATGATTCGCTGCACATTATTTTCCGGCTGCGCTTCAGTAAGACCGAGCGAATTGACCTGCACGCCGTAGCGAAAACGTCGAGCGCGCTCATCGGTGATGCCGTAGCGCTCGCTGCCGATGCGGTCCCACAACTCGGTGAAGGCCCGCATTTTGCACAGTTCTTCCACAAAACGAATGCCGGCGTTGACAAAAAATGAGATGCTTGCAAAGACCTGAGGAAATGCTTCATCCGAGACCTGACCGCTTGCACGCACTGCATCCAAAATGTCAATGGCATTGGCAAGTGAAAATGCAATCTCTTGCACTGGAGTAGCACCCACTTCTTGTAAGTGGTACGAGCACACATTCATCGGGTTCCACTTTGGCGCGTTGGTTGCACACCATGCGATCATGTCGACGATGACGCGACGTGATGCTGCTGGAGGAAATATAAATGTGCCACGCGATAAATATTCTTTGAGAATGTCGTTTTGTGTGGTGCCACGCAACTCGTTTGCTGGCGTGCCCTGCTCGGCAGCGTTGGCAACATATAACGCAAGCAACCATGCAGCAGTTGCGTTAATGGTCATCGATGTATTCATCTGACCAGGAGGAATCTGTTGCATCAGCGTGCGCATGTGACCCAGGTGCACGACTGGCACACCAACTTTGCCTACTTCGCCGCGGGCAAGGATGTGATCTGGGTCGTAACCCGTTTGAGTTGGCAAGTCAAAGGCGATGGAAAGACCGGTCTGGCCTTTAGCGAGGTTGGTGCGGTACAACTCGTTGGACGCTTCTGCCGTTGAATGCCCCGAATAGGTGCGGATCAGCCAAGGTTCGTCGCGGCGACTCATACGTCAAGGTTAGGGGTTGACGGCCACGTCAAGACGACGCAAGTAATCGTCGCGGGGGATTTCTGTTGCACCAAGTGTTTCGAGGTGAGGAGTGAGCCATTGCACATCAAGCAGTGACATTGCCGAATTTTGCATGGTCGCGACAAGGTGCATGAGTGCAACCTTTGATGCATCTTGCTTGAGGTGAAACATGGACTCGCCAGCGAAGAGCCCGTTCACGCGCACACCGTACAAGCCGCCTATCAGCACACCATTTTCGTCAAATGTTTCGAAACTATGAGCCCAACCCAATTCGTGCAGCGTGATGTATGCACCAATGATGTCTTGAGTAATCCATCCGCCCTCGCGATTGGGCACAGCACAACCGCGTACCACGCGCTCGAAACACGTGTCGATGCGCACTGAATATTTACGTGCACTACTGCGCATAGATCGGGTGATGCGCAATTGATCGAGCGGAAGTACGCCACGCATCATCGGCGACCACCATCCCATATCGGGATTGCGATTAGGCACATCACTCGACATTGGAAACACTCCACTGCGATATGCATGAATCAGTGTTGCGGGTTCTAGATCGGCACCACGTCCAACGATGTCGTGCTGAGGCCACTCAGTTGAAGGCGGAAAATTCCAAATTGACAGACCGAGATCGACAGGTGTGTCATGCCAAGACGTCATACGCCACGGTACATCTGTCGTAACTAGATCTAGTAAGTAAAGAAACCCTGCTTGGTCTTGCGGCCCAGTTTGCCTTCTGCCAACAACTTTTTGAGTGAGTCGGCTGGCTCGAGATGGCTTTGCTTAAATTCACTTTGCAGCGCGTTAAGAATTGAAACAGTGGTGTCGATTCCGATCAGGTCGAGCAATGCAAATGGACCCATTGGGAAATTGCAACCACCCTTCATCGCAGTGTCGATGTCTTCCATCGATGCTGTTTTGGCTTCGAGCATGTGAACAGCGTTGTTGAGATATGGAAACAACAAAGCATTGACGATGAAACCTGCTCTGTCGACAACTTGCACTGGATCTTTAGCGCAAGCAACAGCAAACGCGGTAGCAGCAGAAATGGTGTCGTCACTTGCAGTAATTGGGCGGATGACTTCGACAAGCGACATCATCACTGCTGGGTTAAAAAAGTGAATGCCACAAACTTTGTCTGGACGATTTGTTGCTTGGGCCATTGCAATAACCGGCAACGTGCTGGTGTTGGTGGCAAGTATCGCCGATGGCTTGACGATTTTATCCAGTTGCGAAAACAGTTCTTTCTTTGGCGCAAGTTCTTCAACAATTGATTCGATAACAAGGTCGCAATTGGCAAGATCAGAAAGTTGGTCGGTAATGCTGATGTGCGACAAAATTTCTATTCGCTGATCTTCTGTGATCTTTGCCTTGGCAACCTGTTTTGCGAGATTGTTTTCGACCGAAGTGAGCATCGACTGTGCGCCAGCCATTGTGCGTGAGCGCACGACCACGTTGATGCCGGCACGAGCAACGACTTCGGCAAGGCCCGAGCCCATGATGCCCGAGCCACAAACGCCGACGGCTTGAGGAAGTGAAGATTGAGAAGAAGGTGTAGTGGTCATGGCGAGCAACCGTAGTCAATAGACCGAGATATTTACCAACTGGTAACGAAAGAACCATCTGGGCGTTACCAGCTCTGGTTAGGTTTGCATGGTGATTGATACGCAGGTAGACGAGATAGCCAATCATCCAAGGCGACTGATCGGTCTTGAGGCCGTTCATAACTTTCGTGACCTGGGCGGGTACCCCACCGCAGATGGACGAAGCACCAAGTGGAGAACGCTCTTTCGTTCGGACGGTTTGTATCGACTGCGCGGAGCAGATGACATGAGTCGCGTCATGCAGTTGGGTTTGAAATCGGTTATTGATTTGCGTACCGAGCGCGAACAGCGCGAGCAGGGAATTTTTCCGATCGATGATATTGGAGTGACATTTCATCATTTGTCGATCGTGGATGTGACATGGTCTGACACGGAAACTCCGGAATTTGATGACGAAGTTGAGTTTTTGGTGTGGGGATATCGCGACATGTTGGAAATTGGTTTGAGTCGATTTGCGGATGCAATGCATGTACTCGCCCAAACCGAATCGTTGCCTGCGGTGTTTCATTGTGCTGCCGGCAAAGACCGCACCGGTGTGCTTGCCGCGCTGTTGCTTTCCAGCATTGGTGTGGATGACGCACATATTTGTGCCGACTATGGTCTGACGCAGGACGCAATGCGTCGATCAATTGCGTGGTCAAAAGTGCATCGCCCTGAATTAGCAGAGCGTTACGCCACAATCCCCAAGGCATACTTGGCCGCCGACCCGCGAGCGATGCAAATTATTTTGACAGAACTTGCGCAACAGCATGGTTCGGTGCGCAACTATGTGCGCGAAATTGGAGTTGATGATGCCACTGTTGAAGCGTTGGGTAACTTGTTGCTTGAGTCGTGATACATTCCCGAGCGATGCTCGGACAACTTGTTTTGCAGGGCGGTGGCCCATTTATGAGCAACGACGAACTTGACGCTCGTGTGTTGCAGGGAATGAATGGTTATGTGGCGGTGCTGCCAACTGCTGAGGCATTTGAAAATCCTGCTGAACTGATTGCTACAAGTGTGTTGTGGGCTCAGCGAATGGAAGTAGAAACCAAACTTTGCGCGGTGTACACGCGCGCAGATGCTCGCGAAGATCGCTTTGCACGAATTATTCGCGATGCCGCAGCCTTGTATGTGGTGGGTGATTCGCCAATTCACTTGCGCACAACTTTGCAAGAAACGGTCGTTTATGAGGCGATTGAACAACAGTTAGAGAGTGGCATCGTTGTGGCCGTTGCCGGAAGCGCCGCGGCATTGTGTGATCCGATGGTTGATCCTCGAGGTGGCGCATTCACGCTGGGGCTTGGCCTCGTGGAAAGTATTGCTGTGATTACCGAATCAGAAACGTGGTCGCACGACAGACTGCAACGCTGTTTGCAACTTGCCAATACGACGGTTGTGCAGTTGCCAACTGGCTCGGCGTTGCTTTGTAGCGGAGGAAAGTGGAATGTAGATGGCCCCGCGATCATTCACGGAGCGTTACCCAATTAGGGTTGAGTGATGAGCAATGTAATGGAAAAGAGCAATTCTTATCGCCCGGATATTCAAGGTCTGCGTGCAATTGCAATTTTGATAGTTGTTTGTTATCACTCAGGAATCTTTTTCAAGAGTGGCTTCGTTGGTGTAGATGTATTTTTCGCAATTTCTGGATATGTTATTTCTTCTTCTTTAATCCGCGAGATTGAAGGTAATGGGAGAATTAGAGTCTCTCAGTTTTATGCGAGGAGAATTCGTCGACTGTTGCCCGCACTAGCAGTCATGCTTTCTGTAGTTTTGTTTGCCTCAACTTGGCTTTCAGCAATAACTGCTCGAGTCCAAACTATACGCACTGGAATATTCGCGACTTTTTCCGCATCCAACCTGTTTCTCTTTCGTTTTAGGCCAGATGGATATTTTGTGGTTGGCGAGAAAACAAATGCGTTGCTGCATACTTGGTCGCTTTCGATTGAAGAACAGTTTTATTTACTGTTTCCAATCTTGATGATCGTCGCAATGCAAGTCGTACAAAAGTATTCGGTGAATATCAGAGTTGGTATTCGATATGTATGTGGCTTGGTTGGCGTAATTTCACTTGCGATTTGCATTGGTTCCTCTATTGGTCGTTTTCCAGAAGTATCGGGAAAATTCAGTCGGATACTTGGAACCACCTCAGTAGATGCTCGGTTTGCATTTTATCTACCATTTGCGAGGGCATGGGAATTCCTGGCCGGAGTGATACTCGCTACTTTTTCGTTTAAATCAGCTCGAAATATTGGAAAATCAATTACGGCGTATTTAGGACTGGCTTTGATCATCGGATCGGCATTATTTCTGCATGATGCAACATCTTTCCCTGGGTTCTGGGCACTCATCCCGATTGTTGGTGCGCTAAATCTTCTATCAGCAAGCCGTACTAAAGGACCAGTGAATTCTCTTTTAACTAGTAAGGCAATGTGTTGGATTGGTGATCGGAGTTACGGCTGGTATTTGTGGCATTGGCCGATGATCCAATTTACAAAGCCATTTTGGCCGGACAATAGATTTGCATCTACCTCTGCAGCATTATTCGCACTAGTCCCAGCTGCGATTTCTTACCGTTGGATAGAAAATAGACTCCGCAGCTCTCCTGTATGGAGAACAAAGAACAAGATGGGGCTATTGATTGCTTGTTCGTTATTGGTGCCACTTTTAATGGGCGCAACCAGCAGGGATCTTTCACCAGAACTGGACTACCACCTTGATGCAAAGATGGGGTGCGAATATGGTGACCTTGCCAACCTGGACCCACATGGCAAGTGTGCAATTCCAGTTGCCGACTCAAACGGTTATGCGGTGCTAATAGGCGATTCGCATGCTGGAATGTTGAGCGAAGGCTTTGTAACTGCATCGCACAAAATTGGGCTTGATGCAGTAATTGCGGTGAACGGTAATAACCCATTTTTGTTTCGACCCTGGGACATGGAGACGACGCGAAACGAATATCCCTATCAGGCGATTGAATCTTGGGAGTACAGAGAAGTTAAACCATCTGTTGTGGTCATTGCGCAATCCGGATATGTAATGGGTAATACAGACGGTTCGTCATGGTCAGTTCAATTCATTCCAATTTTAAAACGGCTTGCTGAACTTGGCATCCCGGCTGTAGTCGCCGAGGCTGCAGTTGGTGCCAATATCGAACCAAGGTCGTGCTCGCCACTTCAAGACCTTGTCGGGAAGTGTCCTGCAAATATTTCCCGCAGTACCTTAATTTTGGACGAAAATCGTTCTGGACGAACAATAGAAGAAATGAAGGCAGTCGTATCCGTCAATAATGCAGTTCTGATGGATGCATTGCCTGTGCTGTGTCCATCCTCCGAATGTCAAATGCGTAGAAACGGTGAATGGTGGTGGCGTGATAATGCTCACATTTCAATCACTGCCAGTCCCGCTCTTGAACCATTAATTGCTAAAA
>JAQCJO010000096.1 GCA_027592925.1 Actinomycetota bacterium
GCCTGGCATCATGGGTCGCAAGCCAGTGCACGAGCCATTGCAAACCGGCATCAAGGCCATCGACGCCATGACCCCAATCGGTCGCGGACAGCGCGAGTTGATCATTGGTGACCGCAAGACCGGCAAGACCACAATCGCAATTGACACCATCATTAACCAACGCGGTTTGGGTGTGAAGTGCATCTATGTGGCCATCGGTCAAAAGGGTTCGACAGTTGCACAGACGGTAGAAGTGTTGCGTCAGTACGGCGCACTTGAATACACCGTTGTTGTGGCTGCTCCTGCATCCGATCCAGCACCGTTTAAATACCTCGCGCCATACGCGGGTTGTGCAATTGGTCAGCATTGGATGGAAAACGGTGAGCACGCACTTGTTGTCTACGACGACTTGTCAAAGCAAGCAGAGGCGTATCGCCAGATGTCATTGCTCTTGCGTCGTCCACCAGGTCGTGAGGCTTACCCAGGCGACGTGTTTTACCTACACAGCCGCTTGCTCGAGCGCGCAGCAAAATTAAGCGATGCAAACGGTGCAGGTTCACTCACTGCATTGCCAGTGATCGAAACCAAAGCAGGCGACGTGTCGGCATACATTCCAACCAACGTGATCTCGATCACCGACGGTCAGGTGTACTTGCAAGACAACTTGTTCAAGTCTGGTGTTCGTCCAGCCGTCGACGTAGGTATTTCGGTATCTCGCGTGGGTGGTGCTGCACAGATCAAAGCAATGAAGAGCGTTTCCGGAACACTCAAGCTCGACTTGGCGCAGTTCCGCGAACTCGAAGCATTCGCAACGTTCGGTTCCGAACTCGACCCAATTTCAAAAGCACAGCTCGAGCGCGGTTACCGCCTGGTCGAGTTGCTCAAGCAACCGCTCAACAGCCCAATGTCGATCGACGAGCAAGTTGTTTCGATCTTCGCTGGCACAAAGGGCTACCTCGACACCATTCCAGTGTCTGATGTGCGTCGCTTCGAAAACGAATTGCTCGAACACATGCGCACTCGTCATGCTTCAGTGCTTGCAGGCATTCGCCAAGATCCAAAGGCCGACGTGCCAAAAGATCTTGCATCGATTGTCACTGCATTCAAAGATGCATTCCGTATTACATCCAACACGGCATCAGCCGACCCAACTCGCACCGATGCCGGTGAAGTTGGCGACGCAGCCTCAGCCAAGACTCTCGCAACGGAGTAATACATGGCTGGCGGTCAAGAGCGCATTCTGCGCGGACGAATTCGGTCCGTTCAGGCGACAAAAAAGATTACGCGTGCAATGGAATTGATCGCTGCTTCACGCATCGTCAAAGCCCAGCAACGCGTGATCGCCGCCGTGCCTTACAGCGAACGCATCACCGAGGTTGTCAAAGATTTGGCAGCAGGTGGCGCTGGACTCAATAGCGAATTCTTGAAGCCACGCGAAAACATTCGCACTACTTGCTACGTGGCGATCACTGCCGACCGTGGTTTGTGTGGTGGATACAACTCTGGTGTGATGCGTGCAACCGAAGGCGAAATCAAAGCCGACGTGTTGGCTGGCAAGGACTACTTAGTTGTTCCAGTTGGCCGCAAAGCAGAGGGTTACTTCCGTTTTCGTGGCTACAAAATGGGTACGGGTTTTGCAGGCTTTTCCGACGGCCCAAGTTATGCCGACGCCAAACGCATTGGCGAGTATGTCGTCGACATGTATGTCAAAGGCGAGCTCGATCGCGTCGAGTTGGTGTACACACGTTTCGTTTCGGCCGGCACGCAAGAACTTGTGCGTCGTCCACTCGTGCCACTCGAGCAATCCGTTACTGCAGGTGGCGATGGCAAGCCTGCCGGTTCTTCTGGGAGCTACGAGTTTGAGCCAGATCCAGAAGTGATCTTGCAAACATTGCTTCCTCGTTATGTTGAGGCCCGCGTGTACGCAGCACTATTGAATGCCGCAGCAAGCGAGCACGCATTCCGTCAGCGCGCAATGAAGGCAGCGACCGACAACGCAGAAGAACTCGTCAAAAACCTCTCGCGCATCATGAACCGCGCGCGTCAAGATTCAATCACAACCGAAATTATGGAAATCGTGAGCGGCGCCGAAGCACTCGGCACTAAGTAAGTCTGCATACAAAGATCAAAAACAGGAGCACAACATGAGCACAGCAACACAGAATCCAACAGGTCTCAAGGATGGTCGAGTAGTCGCCATTGCTGGTCCAGTTATCGACGTCGAGTTTCCTCGCGGCGCACTTCCAGAGCTCAACCAGGCTCTCGAGTTCACTGTCAACGTGGAAGGCAAGGACATTTTCATCCTCGCCGAAGTTGCACAGCAGTTAGGCCAGAGTCGCGTGCGCGCAGTGTGCTTGAAGCCAACTGACGGTCTTCGTCGTGGCACTCCAGTGCGCAACACCGGTCATGGTCTGCAAGTGCCAGTGGGCGACAAGACACTTGGTCACGTATGGAACGTGTGGGGCGACTGCCTCGATGGCAACAATGACGACTTCAAAGATGTCGAGCGTTGGGACATTCACCGTCCAGCACCAGACTTCGCAGCTCTCGAGCCAAGCCGTCGCATGTTTGAAACCGGCATTAAGGTCATCGACTTGCTCACCCCATATTTGGCTGGTGGAAAAATTGGTTTGTTCGGTGGAGCAGGTGTAGGCAAGACCGTTCTCATCACTGAAATGATCAACCG
>JAQCJO010000034.1 GCA_027592925.1 Actinomycetota bacterium
GGATGCAATAACGCCGATCGCGCGTGCTGCGAGTGGGAAGACCAAACCAAGTGCTGGGTTGAGGCCAACAGCATTGAATGCTGCAACACCCAAGATGATCGAGGCAACGAGTGTTACTTCGTAGCTCTCAAACAAGTCGGCTGCCATACCTGCACAGTCACCAACGTTGTCACCAACGTTGTCAGCGATTGTTGCTGGGTTGCGCGGATCGTCTTCTGGAATTCCTGCTTCAACTTTGCCTACCAAGTCGGCGCCTACGTCGGCTGCCTTGGTGAAGATGCCACCACCAACGCGGAGGAACAATGCCAAGAGTGATCCACCGAAGCCGAAGCCAATCAACATTGCTGATGATGTGTTTTGGAACAATGCGATGATCACAGTTGCACCGAGCAAACCGAGACCGACGGTGAACATGCCTGCAACGCCACCGGTGCGGAATGCAACTTGTAGTGCATCCTTCATCGATCCGCGTCGTGCTGCTGCTGCTGTGCGCACGTTGCCGCGTGTTGCAAGTGTCATACCGATGTAACCCGTGAGACCAGAAGCAACACAACCAAGAACGAATGCAAGTGTGCGATACAAACCGGACTCAACAAATGAAAGTGCCGATCCACCTTCTGGTTTATCGATTGCTACTGAAGTAAGAAACACGACTGCGCCAACGGGCACAAGGATCATGCCGATGGTGCGAAACTGACGCTTCAAGTACGCCAATGCGCCAACTTGAATCGCGCCAGCGATTTCTTTCATCTTGTCGGTACCTTCGTCTTCTTGAAGGACCTTGATCATGAGATACCAGCCAACGAGCAGCGCCAAAATGGCCGATGCTCCCGAAAGACCGAGAATGATCCATTCTCCGCCTTTCAAAGTAAATGTTTGCCAGCCGCCTTCGGTTGCAAGTATTGACGTCACGTGTATCTCTCCGTTAAGTGATGCTGTGCTCACCAGGATGGGGGCCACAGTTTTGTACCTCGCAAGTGTAGAGAATTTGAGCCCCAAGAAGCGAAATACCCATATTGGGGTGATCCTTTCGGTGGTCTGGGCCGCCAGATTGAGACAAGGTTCACGCCCTTTTTGCGTCTATATATAAGGTGAAATACGGAGGGGATGCCTGAGCCCGTCGTAGTCACAAGTATTCTGAAATCGATGATTACTTCGCCCACAGCAAATTCCGAGGCTCTTCGACGGTCTCCCGCTACTGGCACAGCATTGCAGGCTCGCAAAAAGCGCCCGTTTTTGCTCGACCTGTATTCGACTGCTGTTGGCAAAAAGTATGTAATGGCCATATCTGGTATTGCGATGATGGGCTTTGTTCTCTTCCACATGCTCGGCAACTTAAAGATGTATCAGGGCGCTGAGGCCCTCGACCACTATGCCGAGTTCCTGCAAATGCTGTTGTATCCAATTTTGCCCAAGAACGCGATGTTATGGATATTGCGAGGAGGTTTGGTCTCGATGTTGTTGTTGCACCTTCACGCAGCCTGGTCGCTGACCATGCTCAACAGACACGCACGTCCAGTTAAGTATCAAGGTGCACGCGACTATCAAGTCGCCAAGTTTGCAAGTCGCACTATGCGCTGGACAGGCATCATCGTTCTCGCGTATTTGGTGTGGCACTTGCTCGATTTTACTTTTGGCACGGTAAACGCAGTGGGTACCGAGAGCACTTTTGTGCGTGGCGAGGTCTACAACAATGTGGTGCGCAGTCTTGATCGACCGGTTGTCGCAGCGTTTTATGTAATCGCAAATATATTGCTCGGCATTCACTTGTTTCATGGGGCGTGGAGCATTTTCCAGTCACTCGGTTGGAACAATCCGCGTTTCAATAATTGGCGTCGAGGTTTTGCCACCGGGTTTGCAACCATCATTGTCGTTGGCAACGTTTCGTTTCCGATCGCTGTCATTGCCGGAATTGTTAAATAGGAGATCACGATCACGACTATGACGTACACATTTGACTCCAAGGTTCCTGCAGGCGCACTTGCCGATAAGTGGGACAACTACAAACAAGATGCCAAGTTGGTCAACCCAAACAACAAGCGCAAGTTCAAGATCATTGTGGTTGGCACTGGTTTGGCCGGGGCATCTGCTGCTGCCACCCTTGCCGAACTCGGTTATCAGGTTGATGCATTCACATTTCACGACTCGCCACGACGCGCACACTCAATTGCTGCACAAGGTGGAATTAACGCGGCAAAGAACTATCAGGGCGACGGCGACAGTGTCAATCGTTTATTCACCGACACCATTAAGGGTGGCGACTTTCGCTCACGCGAAGCCAACGTGCATCGCTTGGCACAAGTTTCTGTTGACATCATCGATCAAATGGTTGCCCAAGGTGTTCCATTTGCACGTGAGTACGGCGGCTTGCTCGACAACCGCAGTTTTGGTGGCGCACAAGTTAGCCGCACGTTTTATGCACGCGGCCAAACCGGTCAGCAGTTGCTGATCGGTGCATATCAACAAATGGCACGGCAAATTGGTTTGGGTGGCGTGCGTTTGTTTAATCGCACCGAACTCGTTGACACCGTTGTTATAGATGGGCGTTGTGCGGGCATCGTTGTGCGCGATTTGCTCACAGGCGAGATTCAATCACACGCTGCGCATGCAGTGGTGCTTGCTACTGGTGGCTACGGCAACGTGTATTACTTGTCTACCAATGCGATGAATAGCAACGCGACTGCAGCCTGGCGTGCGCATAGGCGGGGTGCAATGTTTGGCAATCCATGCCTCACCCAGATTCATCCAACATGTATTCCGCAAGCCGACGAGACGCAATCAAAACTCACATTGATGAGCGAGTCGTTGCGCAATGACGGTCGTGTATGGGTGCCTAAGAGTCCATCCGACAATCGTCCTGCCGATCAAATCCCAGAAGCCGATCGTGATTATTTCCTCGAACGTCTGTACCCGAGTTATGGCAACTTGGCGGCACGTGATGTTTCATCTCGCGCAGCAAAGCGTCTTGTCGACAAAGGTCAGGGAATCGGACCACTCAAAAACGGTGTCAACCTTGACTTTGCTGATGCAATTAATCGGCTTGGTCTTGACGTGGTCAAAGAACGCTATGGCAACTTGTTCGAAATGTACGAACGCATTGCCGGTGAAGATCCATACAAGACACCAATGCGCATTTATCCAGCAACGCATTACACCATGGGTGGTTTGTGGGTCGACTACGAGCTGATGACAACAATTCCTGGTCTGTATGCGGCCGGTGAAGCGAACTTTTCTGATCACGGCGCAAACAGACTAGGTGCATCAGCATTGATGCAGGGTCTTGCAGATGGGTATTTCGTGTTGCCATCAACTATCAGTAGTGGTCTTGCTCCGCTTCTTGGAAAAACAATTCCAGGTATTGACCATCCTGCATTTCAAGAAGCCGAGAAACAAGCAAGTGATCGTTTCTCTTCGTACCTCAATACCAAGGGAAAGCGTTCGCCTGATTGGTTTCATCGCGAACTCGGCAAAATCATTTGGAATCAGTGCGGCATGGAGCGAACCAAAGAAGGTTTGCAGCAAGCACTCGCTGACCTACCCGCTTTATATAACGAGTTTCAAACCGACTTGCGTGTGACTGGCACAGGAGAAACAACCAACCAAACGCTTGAGAAGGCTGGCCGTGTTGACGACTTCTTTCAATTGGGAATGGCGATGTGTCAAGACGCACTTTCCCGTGAAGAAAGTTGTGGCGCTCACTTTCGCTCCGAATACCAAACGTCTGAGGGTGAAGCGCAACGTGATGACGAAAACTTCTGCCACGTTGCGGCCTTTGAGTGGACAGGTGACCCAATGAAGCCGAAGCGCAATGTGGAAGAACTTGTTTTCGAAACAGCGCATCTCGCAACAAGGAGTTACAAGTGAGTCACTTACAGAATCTCACGCTCAAGGTGTGGCGTCAAAGTGGCCCGACTGACGCAGGTCAATTTGAGACCCATCAGGTTGCCGAGATCAGTGACGAAGCTTCGTTTCTCGAGTTACTCGATGTGCTCAATGAGCAACTGATCAACGAAAATAAAGAAGCAGTGGTGTTTGACCATGACTGTCGCGAAGGTATTTGCGGCACGTGCTCTCTCATGATCAACGGTGTTGCCCACGGGCCACAGCGCGCGACCACCACATGTCAGTTGCACATGCGTTCGTTCAAGAGCAATGACACAATTGTGGTTGAGCCTTGGCGAGCAGCAGCGTTTCCAATCATCAAAGACTTGATGGTCGACCGTTCGCCATTTGATCGGATCATTGAAGCGGGTGGCTACATCACCGCAGTCACTGGCGGTGCGCCAGACGGCAATCTCATCGCCGTACCAAAACCAGTCTCTGATGCAGCAATGGATTCTGCACAGTGCATTGGTTGTGGCGCATGTGTAGCAGCGTGTCCAAACGGCGCTGCCAGTTTGTTTACCGGTGCCAAGATCGCTCACCTCAATCGTTTGCCGCAGGGTCAGCCAGAGCGTTATCAGCGCACTGAGGCAATGGTCGAAAAAATGGACGAATACTTTGGCTCGTGCACAAACCATGGCGAGTGCTCGGCGGCATGCCCGAAAGAGATCTCTGTTGATGTGATTGCACTCATGAATAAGGACTACCGTGCGTCCAAGTTCAAGAGCCGCAAAGAAATTAGCCGCGATTAATTCGCGCATCCCCTCATGTTGAGCGGTCTTGCTACTTGGGTGCAAGATGTCATTGAGTCACTTGGATATCTCGGTGTAGCAATTCTCGTTGTTGTCGAAAATTTGTTTCCCCCAATTCCTTCCGAAATTGTCTTGCCATTTGCCGGCTTTGTTGCACAGCGTGGTGACGCATCGGTAGTGATCATGATTCTTGCAGCAACCATTGGCTCGGTGGTTGGAGCACTGATTCTGTATTTCATCTCCTCATTAATCGGGCCAGATCGACTCAGGCTGTTCGTCGTGAGATTTGGTAAATGGTTTGGCGTTAAAGAATCGGATCTCACTCGGGCTGAAGAGTGGTTTGACCGACGTTCAACAACAGCGGTGCTCGTTGGCCGATGTGTGCCACTTATTCGCTCCATCGTCTCGATCCCTGCAGGCTTTCGACGCATGAAGATTGTATCGTTTGCTCTCTACACATTTATCGGCAGCGCGGTGTGGAATATTGTGTTGATCGGTGCAGGAGCCATACTTGGCGACAACTGGGATGCGGTTGGTGAATATGTAGGAATCTTCCAATACGTCGTGATTGCCGTCATCGGTCTTGCACTCATCCGATTTGCATTCACTGTTATCAAGCGCCGCAGGGGTAATTGAGCTATTTTTAGTGCCCAATTCAAAGCAGCACTCTCGGCTTGCCACTGTCGCTGAGTGAAAGTCTCGAAGTCTTGCGCCGATGAGCGCGATTGCACTATTAGCAGCAACCACCGGCAAAGATGCCGTTTCTAATTGGTTGCGCACCGACCTCGTGGTCATCATCATGAGCATTTCGGGTGGTCATGTGCTGATGCGCCTTGTTGCATTTCTTGCAGATCAGCAAATCATTCAGGTCAAGTCGCGCAACAAGCTCGATGCAAGCGATCTTTCAGCCCTTACCACCGGTGCGCACCGTGCCGCTGTGCTTGGTGCATTACGTTGGGGCATCAACTTCTGTGTCATCGCGGTAGTAATCACTTCAGTTTTATTGCGTCTTAGCCTGCCATCGTCAGCTCTGGTGTTCTTGGGGTCAATCGCCGGTGCTGGTCTTGGTTTTGGTGCACAACAAATGGTTGGCGACGTTATTGCTGGCCTGTACATCATCGCCGAGCGCCAATTTGGTGTTGGTGATGTAGTTCGACTTGGACCGCTTGGAGTCGTCGGTTGGGTAGAGGGTCGTGTTGAAGAAGTGACGTTGCGCGTTACCAAAATTCGCACATTTGATGGCGACTTGGTGAGCGTCGCTAATGGCGTTTTGCGCCACAACGTCAACATGTCGCGTGACTGGTCGCGTGTGCTGGTCACGGTTCCACTGCCTCGCGAAAGTGATATTGAAGATGCAATCTCGCGCATAGATGCAGTGTGCGCGCAGTCGGGTGCAGATCCGAAAATCGGACCATTGCTGATTGAAGTACCGAGTGTCACCGGTGTAGACGACTTGGGTGCCGAAAACGTAGAAGTGCGCGTGGCTGGAAGATCATTACCTGTGCAGCAGTGGAAAGTGGAGCGCGAATTGCGACGCCGTATTGCTGCAGAACTTCGCGAAATGTATATCGAGTTCAAAGTCGACGAAGTGGGTGAGACTCGATGAAGTTCCGTCGGCCACGCAACCCAACTCTCGTTTCAATTTTTGTATTTCTCGTCTCGTTTGGTTTTTGGCTTGGACAACCGCAAGCCGAGAAGCAGTATTCCCAAATTCCTGATGTCAGTTGGGTCTTTGTTACTACTACGACGCCTGCGCCTATTGATACGTTGCGACCAGTTGTTGAAACTACGTTGCCACCAGTTGTTGAAACTACGTTGCCACCAGAGACAACAATCCCTGTCGATACGGTGCCGACCGAAACAACTCTTGATCCTGCAGTAACAACCGTCGCGCCGTAACGCACGTTTTTGCCAACTAGTTCGCTAACTGGTTCGCTAGCTATTTCGTATCGACAACCAAAAACGCTTCTGCAGTTCTGCCCTTTGGCAAGCCACCGGCTTCAGCAATCATTTCACCCCATCCGCGTATGCGCTCTGGCAAACCCGCTGGGTCAGTGTGTTGACTTGCATGGCACAGTAACGCTGCAATTTTTTTGTCCAGCACGTCAGTTGTATCAACGAAATGTTTTGGGTGAGGCCCAGCCATGATCCATGTTTCGGGAACGCTGTGTGGAGCAAGACCGCGCTCGCTCAGCAATTCAGGGAATGCAAACTCGTTTCGTGCGTCTGGATACACGGCACATAATGCGGCTTCGCCAGTTGCCAAGTGATCGGGGTGACTCGCATAAATACGGTTGTAGTTGCGCTCGCCAGATTGGGTGAGTACTCGATCAGGTTTGACAATACGGATTACTGCACTGATCTCACGACGCAAGTTGAGGTCGGCTACTACTGCACCATCTGAAAAACCCAACCAGTGGAGTTCGGTTACGCCGAGCATATTTGCTGCGGCGGTTTGTTCGCGTCGACGTAGCGCTGCAACTTCATCTCGTGTCACGGTGTTATCAGAGCCACCAGCCTGACCATCGGTAACGAGGCAGTACACGACTTCGTGACCTTCGGAGATCCAGGTCGCAATAGTTCCGCCGGCACCAAAGTCGACATCGTCAGGGTGCGCGGTAACAACCAAAATTTTCATCTTGTAAGGATACCTGGGGAAGAATTGTGGTGAGATTTAGGGGTGTGAGCGGATTACTTGACACTCACCAGGTGATCATTGAACGAGGCGACAATTGATGGGTGCATATCCAGCACCGCCAGACAATTTGTAATTGATTTTTTCTTTATAGAGCACTGCACGGTCGCCTAAAAGTGCAGATGCAGTGTCCACCATGATTCCTTCGGTTAATAGTTCTCGAAAGCCTGGGTGAAATGGTGTGAAGTACTCCGTTCGACAAAGTTTCGGACCATGTTCGGTCATTTCTCGATAATGCATCCAGTCACCGTTGTCTGACCAACCCTGAACTTCATCGGACCAGGTTTGTAGCTGTTCGGTCATGGACGCCAATGTGTCAGTTATCAGCCATCCAGTCTCGATGTAGTGATCCACTTGCGACCGCGTAAGTGGAGCATCGATGTTGAGTGGCACAAGTGAAACATATCTCAGTCATAATTGGTTCAGCGTCAAAAAAGTGACTGTGAGTTAACTTTTTACGAAATTAATTCGTTATTCAGACAAAGTTTACCGATGTAAAAATCGGTGGGGTTCTCTGTGAAGGAATCAACTTTTCCTAGGCGCCACCCGCACCAATCTCTCTGAGGTGAAAAGATTTCAGCCGAACATACGGGTCAAAGCCCCGAGACGACAAGGCAATGCCACGACCCGTATTTTTGACACCTGTCCAGACCAAGTGTGGGTCTACATAGTCGCAGCGATTCATATATACAGTGCCCGTTTCGATGCGATTGCCTAAAGCCGCTGCGGCCTCTAGGTCTTGTGTCCAGATGCTTGCGGTGAGACCGTACTGCGAATCGTTCATGAGAGCAACTGCCTCGTCATCAGAACGCACTTTGACGATGCCAATCACTGGGCCAAATGATTCGTCGCGCATCACGCTCATGGTGTGGTCTACATCCACCAACACCGTGGGTCCAAGGTACGGAGTCGCTGGTTGCGACGCAGCGAAAGCACGCTCGGTCACAAGTGCACGGGCACCTGCGTCAAGTGCGTTTGCAATCTGGTTGCGCACAAAGTCTGCGGCGGCTGTGTTGACCATTGGGCCCATTGTGGTGTCGTTTTGCAGCGGGTTTCCAAGCACATATGCGCGTGTTGCATCAACAAAGCCCTCAACAAAGTTGTCGTACACGTGCTCGTGTACATAGATGCGTTCAATCGCACAGCATGATTGACCGCTATTGAAAAATGCACCATCGACATTTTCGCCAATTGCATAATTCACGTCGGCGTCGGCACGCACGTACGAAGGGTCTTTTCCACCCAACTCGGTTGCGACTCCAATAAATCTTCCGGCAGCAGAGCGCTCCATACTTACACCGCCATCTACCGAACCCGTAAACACCACAAAGTTGATGCGCGAATCTTTGATCATTGAGTCAACGAGCGAGTGGCTTGCATGGACATGTTGAAAGATGCCCGCAGGCAGGCCAGCGGCATCGAACGCCGCTTGCAATCGTTCTGCGCACAACATTGTTTGGCTGGCGTGCTTGAGCACCACGGTGTTGCCAGCCAACATTGCAGGAACGATTGAGTTCACTGCAGTGAGATATGGATAGTTCCATGGCGCAACCACAAGCACGGTGCCAAGTGGCTCGCGTCGAATCCATTTCATAAAACCATCTACTTGTGGAGTTGCAATGTCGCTCAGGTTGCTGGCAGCAATTGAAGACATGTAGCGCGCGCGTTCTTGAAACCCCCGCAGTATTTCGTTTGGCGTGTATCGCACAGGTCTGCCCATTTGCCAAGTCAGTTCGGTGGCAATTTCAAGGGCATCTCGTTCCATCGCTTGCACCATGCGCTCGATGACTGCGGCACGCTCAGCTATTGGCGTGGTGCGCCAAATTTTTTGAGAGTCGGCAGCCCTGTGCAGAACGGCCTCGATCTGGGAAGGAGTCGCCAATTCGCGGCTGGCAAGGGTCGATCCATCAACGGGGGAAATAAGATGTTGCAAAGTCACCTCGCCACACTATGAGCCAAAATCCCCTGCCTACACTCTCTTATATGGCGCATCGTCCTATGACTCGTGACGAACTAGCCGTAGCGATTAATTCGGGTGTGATTGACACAGTCATCATGGCTTTTCCCGACATGCAGGGCCGCATGGTTGGCAAGCGCATGACGGGTTGGTTCTTTTTACAAGACGTGGCCGATCACGGTACGGAAAATTGCAACTATCTCATTGCTACCGATATGGATGACACTGCCTTACCTGGTTTTGCATTTGCCAGTTACGACCAGGGCTATGGCGACATGGTTGCCATGCCCGATTGGGACACGATCCGAGTGTTGCCCTGGCAAAAGAACACCGTTCTTATTCTGTGCGATTTAAGTGATCCTCGTACCAATAGTCGAGTAGCGGTTTCGCCCCGTCAGATTTTGCGTGATCAAGTTGTGGTTGTGCAACAAGCGGGTTTTGTGCCGATGATCGGGAGCGAAATCGAGTTCTATTTGTTTCACGAGTCATATCGCGAAGCGTTTGAAAGAGAGTATCGCGGGCTGAGTCCCCATTCTCCGTGGATGCAGGACTATCAAATTGTGCAAACCACATTTGATGAATATGTCATTGGTGATATCAGGCGAAACTTGGATGAGTGTGGAATACCGGTTGAGTGCTCAAAGGGTGAGGCTGGTCGCGGTCAACACGAAGTGAACTTGCGATATGCCGCGGCACTCGAGATGGCAGATCGCAATCTGATCTACAAGTCGGCGGCAAAAGAGATCGCTGCATCACACGGTCGTTCGGTGAGCTTCATGGCAAAGTGGAATGCTTCTGAGACGGGTTCGTCGTGTCATGTGCATTCAAGTCTGTGGACGCAAGACGGATCACCTGCATTTGCTAGCAGCAGCACATCGACCGCGATGCCAGAACTTTTCCAGCATTATTTGGCTGGCTTGTTGGCAACGGCTCGCGACTTCAGTTTGTTGTGGGCTCCAACCGTCAATAGCTATCGCCGTTTTCAACCTGGTTCGTGGGCACCAACTGCCATCGCTTGGGGATCAGACAATCGCACACTCGGCATGAGAGTTGTCGGTCATGGCGCAGGTGCTCGTGTTGAATGCCGCACTCCCGGATCAGATGCCAACAGTTATCTCGCGTTTGCTGGCACACTCGCCGGTGGTATGTACGGCATCCGACACAAGATCGCGCTTGAACCCGCCTTCGATGGCAACGGTTATGAAGCAACCAATGTGCCGCGCATTCCAAGCACGCTGCTTGAGGCAATCCAATGCTGGGAGAGCAGTTCGATTGCCTTGGAATGCTTTGGACCAGACGTACACGGTCATATTCTTTCGCACGCCAAGGCTGAATGGGCTGCTTTTAATCGGCATGTCACCGATTGGGAACTGACTCGTTATTTTGAACGCTCGTAGAAACGAAGGAGAACCACATGGCTCGCTTGCAAGGTAAGACAACGATTATTACTGGTGCGGCAAGCGGGCTTGGTCGCGTGGCAGCACAAATGTTTGCTCTAGAGGGATCTCGAGTCGTTGTGGCAGACGTGGTCGATGGCAATGAAACCGTTGACGAAATCAATCGCCTTGGTGGACAGGCTGCGTTCGTTCAGTGCGATGTAACCAATGAAGAGTCATGGAAACACACGATTGATTTTGCGATCAAGAATTTTGGCTCAGTAGATGTGCTTTACAACAATGCGGGCGTGATGATCGGCGATGATGACGACCCAGTGTCGACTTCTGTCGATACCTATCAGCGCACGATGGACATCAATGTCAAAGGTGTCTTGCTCGGCTGCAAGTACGCCATTCCAACCATGCTCGAGCAGGGCAAGGGCTCAATCATCAATGTTGCGTCGTTTGTTGCCCATATGGGTGCTGCTACTCCGCAAGTTGCCTACACCGCATCTAAAGGTGCGGTCTTGGCAATGACTCGAGAGATCGCGGTCATCTATGCGCGCAAGGGCATTCGTGCCAACGCACTCTGTCCTGGCCCGGTGATGACACCGTTATTGGCGGCGTTTCTGAGCGATGATGCAAAACGTAATCGTCGTCTCGTGCACATTCCAATGGGTCGCTTTGGTGAACCAACAGAGATCGCTCATGGGGCATTATTTCTCGCATCCGATGAATCATCGTGGATGACTGGTCAATCACTGATCATCGATGGCGGTATTACGGCGGCGTACGTCACACCCGAATAAAGATGAAACGATTGAAGTAATTGTAGAGGGCTCAATGCCGCCGGTTTATTACACTCAATTTGGCAGACACCAAGACTCTCAAGAGGATAAATATGGCAACCGTAAATCTGACACTCGACACATTTGAAGAGACCGTGATGAGCGATGGCATCACGTTCGTCGACTTTTGGGCGGAGTGGTGTGGCCCGTGCAAGATGTTTGGTCCCATTTTTGAGAAAGCATCTGACGCCCATCCTGACATCCGATTTGCCAAGGTTGATACCGAAGCCGAGCAGCAGTTGGGTGGCTCACTTGGTATTCAGAGCATTCCGACCATCATGGCTTTTCGCGATGGGGTTTTACTTTTTTCTCAACCAGGCGCTCTACCGGCAGCATCACTGGACAAATTGATTGCGTCAGTTCGTGAAGTCGACATGGTCGAAGTGCACAAGCAGATTGCCGAACAAGAAACTACTTAAGCGCAAAAAACTTGTGCAGTAACGGCACGAAGTGCTCGAGTGGCTCTGACTTGTAGTCCACATCAAACGAAACTTGATCGTATTTTGCGCAAAACTCTTCAGCAAGGGCGTAATGCTCGTGATCCTGGTATTCGTCTCGAGCATTCTTATTGAGTCCAATGTGATGCCAGAAGTAGTAGCCCTGGAAGATCCCATGATGTGCAACCATCCAATAGTTGGCTGGTGAAACAAATGGCTTGAGTACCGATGCAGCAATGGCCTCGTGATTGTCGGGGGCCAAACTGTCACCAATGTCGTGCACCAATGCGCACACCACGTATTCTTCGTCGCGACCATCTCGCTTTGCGCGGGTGGCTGTTTGCAAACTGTGCTCGAGCCGGTCGATCGGGTAGCCCAAAAACTCGCCGCGCAACTTTTCGAGTTGCTCAATCACTTGGCTGGCAACACGGCCTTGCACCACTTTGTATTGCTCGGTTAAGTCGTTCCAATCTTCTTTTGTCGACTCGGCAAACGAACGAAACGTTGCTCGGCGTGGTTCGATGCTTGATGCCATGGTTTACTTCGTGATTGCGTGGACGATTGATATGGAGTGCGTAGTGGTGCCTGCATGCCGATGAGCTGCGAGCTCACGATATTCGGGTGAGTTCCACCACGTCATGCACGCTGCTTCAGATTCAAACCGAATAACGACTGTTCGACCTGCCGCTGGTGTACCTTCGAGCACCGTCACATTGTCGTCGTACGTGACGAACGTGCCGTTATGAGCCTTGAGAATAGGGAAGAAGCCCTTCTCGTACACGCGGTACTTGTCGGCATCGTTAATGGTGAAGTGGGCGATGAAATGCACCGGTGATTCGCTCATGATTCTTGAATCGTATCCCACTACTTTGTTCTTGGGGATTTTGAAGCGGGCTTCAAGAGTTTCTATTCGGGTGTCTATTCGTGAGAATCGCGAATCCAGGCGAATTGCCATGGTGCGCAGGTCGCCTCGGGTTGCTGATTCGTTCCATTGAACAGGTAGTTGATCCATGAAGTGGATCGTTACATATTCAGTGCTCTGGCTGTCAAGTACCTTGCTATTCGGCGTGATCGGCAGTCCACGTTGAGAACACGATCCAAATTGAGCAAGCCCCGCACACGGTCCACGCCAGGCTGCGAATGAGGTTTACTGTCATCAATTGATCGTGTACTGATTTATCAAAACCATCGGCAAGCTTCGCGTGTGCTGGGGCCGACCAGAAGCCACTAATCACGAGAACGACAGCCATTGCTGCACCGTTGAGCACTGCGGGAACTCGCAATGCCTTGCGGCCACCAAGAGATGCCAGCACAAGAACTCCAATCAAAGTGATGCCCTCGGTGAGCCACGGCACAAAAAGCAATCTGCCAATTCGCTCGACGTGTGCAGTCTGAAAGCTGGCGTATGTTGACTCTCCGACGTAAGCGAATAATGGGTAATGGACATAGTGAATTGTCCAGATCAGTCCGACCATAAACATTGACGCTGCAGCATGAACAACAATCAGTAGGCGTAAATTACGTTGCAAAGCTTCCATAGCATCAGGTTAATTGACTACTGGTGTCGTGCAATGCTGTCAAGAATGTGGGCAACACGGATTGAATCTGCACTTGGCACAATCCAACCTTCTTCGCCACGTATTACGTTGCTGACGTTTTCCACCATTTCCACAAATGCATTAGTGACAGCGAATTCTTCAACTACATCATTGATTTGGAGAGAACATGCTTCATTCCACGTTGTGAATGATTCTCCCGCAGCAGTTTGCATCTTGCCCTGTGATCCCTGAACAATGAATTGTTGTTGGCTGGGCAATGCGAATGAACTGACTGCGTGTGCCGTGATTGATTTGCTGATGCGCACCGATACATCAGTGGTTAAATCGATACCCGTTGACCCAATCGTGCGAGTCAGGTCGGCAATTTCCAGATCTTTTGCTCCATTGGTGAGTGCGACCCACGCGTGTGCTTGATAGCAGCCGACATCAAGTAAGGCCCCGCCACCCATGAGTGGGTTCAGTCGATAGTTATCAGTCATTTCTGAAGTAAAGGTGAAGGCGGTTTCAATGTGCTCAATATTTCCAATTGATCCACTGGTAACGATGTCAACCATGCGCGAAAAACGTGGATGCCATCTGCCCCAAACCGCTTCAACGAGAAGTTGTCCGCTACGGGTAGCACAAGCAAACATGGCTTCCGTCTCGGACGCATTTAACCCGAGTGGCTTTTCGCACAGCACATGCTTGCCGGCTTCAAGCGACTTTGTTACCCATTCAAGATGTTGGCTATTCGACAAACTGATGTACACGGCATCAACGCGTTCATCGGCCAAGAGGTCGTCGTAGGTTGCATGAACTTTTTGCGGTTTAAGAGTTGCAGACCGTTTCTCGTCTCGGCTGGCAACGGCGTACAAGGTTGCTTCGCGTGAAGCGTGCACTGCTGGAGCGAGTCCGCGACTGGCAACAAAACCGGCACCCAGAAAGCCCCAGTTCACCGCCATGAGTTATGACCGCCGAAGGAGGGGCACAACGGGGATGGCATTGTGAAGGGCCGATTGTTCGGCTGCTTGCATGATTGCCACGACATTGCGAGATTGTAATGCATTGACTTCCATTGGAATTCCGTTGTTGATGTACTCAACGATTGAGCAATGGAACTCGTGTGGTGCAAGCGGCTGCAATGGCGCAACTCGCGAGGTTCCATCAATGTGATGCACGGTCAGTATTGCTGGCAAGTCGGCAACTGCTGGTTCGCCGGCTGGGTCCCAATCACCAATGATTGCTCCCTGCGTGCCCAACACATAAAACTTCGGTTTGCGAGCAGCCGCGAGATCAGAATGAACAAAAGTGGCTTGCTTGCCGGTCGTGAATGTGACCGTGACATGCGCATGATCAGCATTTGTCGCGTGTGTCCATACGCGCTTGTGGTTTTGTCCACTGACATGAGCAACATCGTCAGGAATGATGTTCAGAATTTGATCGAGAAAATGACTGCCCCAGTCAAAAATTGCCCCGCCAGATACTTCAGCGTTTGAGTGCCAATAATCGCAAGGTCGTGAATACCCCCCAACAAAACTGTCGTAGTGATACACGTCGCCAATTTCTCCTGAACGAATGATCTGACGCATCGTCACGAAGTCATCGTCAAACCTGCGGTTTTGATACACCACAAGCATGAGTTTTTTGCTTGCGGCGAGCGCAATTAATTCGTCGCACTGATCAGCAGTAAGAGCCATTGGTTTCTCAAGCACAACGTGAATGCCGCGAGATAGTGATTCTTTTGCCCACTGAAAATGGCTATTCGGTGGGGTCGAGATCACGACAAGATCGAGAAGCCCAGAGTTCAGCATCTCGGTTGCATCGCTAAATGTTGACGCATTTGGTGCAAGTTCGAGTGCTGCAGCGACACGTTCTGGATTTGTGTCGCACACGGCCATGAGTTCGAGCCCTGCGGTATTTTGAGTCGCAATATTGTGCTCGTGCCCAATTGCCCCATACGCAAGGAGTCCAACGCGGATTAGACCGTTATTCATCACTAAATAGGTTATCTCTCACCTTTAGTGAAGGGGTTGTGACTGGAGGCGTATTTGCTGATGGTGAGCAGTTGGCGACGGAGCATGATCCCATCACCTGGTCCGAGAATGAGTTTTTCAAAAAGTCGTCCAAAAGGGAGTTTGATTTGGGACCGCATTCGTGTCACCAAGCGAGTTCCCTGCGGATCATCACGTAACTCGTACGCGAGAGTGAAGTGTAGTTTCGGGTTTTTCTTGCCCAGAGATTTAATTTCAAGTACAAAGTGCCGCGGTGCATCAACAATGGCTGCAGTGAATGAAATTGGACCAGAAGGTATTTTATTTCCCGATTGAACCGACTGCCATTCCTCATGCACTCTGGTTGCGCTCTTGCGACCAAGATTGTCGAGCCAGTCGTAGCTGTACCAGCCGGTTCGTCCAAAGCCCATTTGGCGAATCCTCGGAAAAACATCCTGCGGGGGAGCGCTTACGGTAATTGATCGTGTTGCAATTAGCGTTGCATCAGGACACAAGTTGTCTCCAACAACAGAACTGTGAACCTCTTCGGTTGTTGAACCCCAAAATTGAAAGATCATGACGGCTTAAAAGCGTAATAGGAGAATTCGTGAGTGTGCCATTGTTTGTCGCCCAAGAAATCGGGCGCACCCTGCTGGATGGAGATGTATGGATGCCGACCGT
>JAQCJO010000097.1 GCA_027592925.1 Actinomycetota bacterium
AGGTTCGAGTTCGTGATCAAACTGATTGAGCACAAGTGCTCCAGGCTCACCAGTCGTTGTCGATGGCCATGAAAAACCAATGCCGTGCAGCTCAACACCTTTTGAACCAAGTCGATGATTGCCAAGCGACAAACCCAACTCGCCACTTCGTGCAGCGGCTTCTGGTCGACGAGCAATCAGTGCTGTGGCGGCTTCAATGCGCGCTTTCGGTTTAGTTGTGCGTGCAGGTGCACCGCGTCGCAACCATGCAAGTTCGGTGCGGGCCAAGTTTTTGCGTCGCTGTTCTGCAGTCACCGCTTTTTCTTCTCGGTCAATTCGCGCAGCCAAGTATGCGGCGTATCCAGAACCTGCATTACGACCAGCTGGCACGTGCATGTATGCATGTCCGCGATCGATCTCGAGCACTTTGTTGGTAACGCGATCGAGCACATGTCGATCGTGGGTTACCAAAATCAACCCGCCGCGATAGTTCGCTAGCCACTCTTCTAAATAGGCAATTGCATCAAGATCGAGATGGTTGGTTGGCTCATCCAAGATGATTGCATCCCATTCACTCACCAACAGTGCGGCAAGTGCAACACGTTTTTGTTGTCCACCCGACAATTCGGTTGTTTGAGCATCGTGCAGTCCGGCCATACCGAGCTTGTCGAGCATCGCATCGGCACGCCAGTCTTCTCCAACCGCAGCTCGCACACTTCCTTTTGGCAACACCGGTTGTTGTGCGAGCACTCCAATGCGCGCACCGCGACCATTGCGCACACCGCCAGCATCGGGTCGGTAGTCGCCGCTCAAAATGCGTAACAGTGTGCTTTTGCCACAGCCATTAAGACCCACAACACCCACTCGGTCGCCGTCACTCAGGGTAAAAGAAACATCGTCAAACAGCGGACGATTGGGCCGCGAGGCACTGAGCCCTTGGGCGTCGATCAAAATCACTCGTTCAGGCTACGGTTTCCGAGCACTACTATTTAGTCCATGTCCACTGCACAATTGCGAGAATCACTCAAACAGCGAGCCTGCGAAACAATTGATCGCCTCAAAAACGATCTTGAGGCAATCAGCCATGACATCCATGCTCATCCTGAAGAAAACTTTGAAGAGCATCACGCACACAAATTGCTGACTGAAGCAATTGCCGACAACGGACACAAAGTAACGCGCAAGGCATACGGACTTGACACTGCATTTGAATCAACAATCGGCACACAAGGTGCAACTGTTGCTGTGTTGTGTGAGTACGACGCATTGCCAGGTATTGGTCATGCATGCGGACACAACATCATTGCTGCAGCAGGTCTTGGTGCAGGACTAGCGCTTGCTGGTCTTGCGCAAGAAGCAGGCGGTCGTCTGAAGTTGATGGGAACGCCAGCAGAAGAAGGCGGCGGCGGCAAGATCATGATGGCAAGAAAAGGCGCATTTGATGGGGTAACTGCATCAATGATGATCCACCCTGCCGATACAGAACTTGCGCGCATGAATGCAATTGCAATTCAACATTGCTTGGTTCGTTATGTTGGCGAAGCAGCGCACGCTGCAGTTTCTCCACACAAAGGACGCAACGCACTTGATGCTGCAGTGCTTGGCTACATGAACATCGCAGCATTGCGTCAACACATTTTGCCAACCGAGCGCATTCACGGAATCTTTCTGAACGGTGGAGAAAAACCAAACATCGTTCCGCGTGAATCGACAATGGATTGGTACGTACGTTCCGACACCATCAAGTCGTTGCAACCGCTCAAGAAGCGCGTTGCATCGTGTCTTGAAGGATCGGCTGTTGCAACAGGGTGCCACGCCGAACTTGATTGGCAACCAAACCCATATGCAGACATCGTCGACAACATGCCGTTGCTGAAGGCATACATCAGCAATGCAGCGCAGTTTGGCCGCATGATGACAACCGATTTCTTGCCAGGCACAGGTGGCGGCTCAACAGACATGGGCAATATCAGTTACGTAACGCCATCCATTCACCCAATGATCGCTGTTTCGCCAAAAGGCGTGTCATTACATACGCCAGATTTCGCCGATTATGCGATCGGCGAACCAGCCATGAAAGCCATTCTGGATGGGGCAAAAATCATGGCCATGACGACCATAGATATGTGGACAAATGAGGCTCTGCGGGCCGAAGTTGCAGCCGCTTTTGGTGATGGCGCGATTCCTGAGGATGTACTCTAAAAACACTGTTTTTACTGGGTTTTTATAGTGTTTTCGAGTTAGTCCACAGGTCAATGAGTTTGCCCTGACGGCCGAATTTCTGAACCTCGCTAAAAATAAGGGTTTTTCGGGTTCCAAGTTGTGGAATAGCCCGATTCCCGATAATGTTTCACCTCGCCTCACGGGAGTGTTGTACAGGTCCTAGACCATGTAGAGCAGTTTTGTGAGTCACCCTTTTCGGTGTCATCGCCGGTTCGTCGATTCTGTTGACGTGTCCGAGTGCCACTAAAAGATTGCTCCTTGAAAACGGAAGAGAAGACTGAACGCCAGTGCGGGCAGTATGCAATGAACCTTCGGGTTCGATGTAGAACTGTCCGTCAATTCC
>JAQCJO010000035.1 GCA_027592925.1 Actinomycetota bacterium
TTCCCAATAGCCCTCTGGCGAATTTGGGTGGCTCGCGCAAGTCGGAGAACCCACCGCAACGCAAAAGTCTGGCAAGTTACCAGTTACCACCGAGTTGGCACCAACAACAACGTGTTTTCCGATCTGTGATCCCGGCAACACCACAACTCCAGCACCTAACCACGAGCCGTCGCCAATTGAAACCGGGCATTCAGCTTGTGTCTGTTGCGAAATAGGAATGTTCACATTTTCATATCCATGATTTTGGTCAGTGATATATACATGATGTCCAGTCCAAACATCGTTGCCAATGTCGATTGAGAGATGTCCGACAATGCCACTACCCCGTCCAATAAGACAACGATCACCAATACGAACCACCGGATCAGTCAGACACACCTGACCTGGCACCATTCCTGCCGACAGCGCCACATTCGGACCAATCATGGTTTCATTGCCGATGTGGATATATCGCTCATTGAAAATAGTTGTCTGCGGAAAACAGATAATGCTTCCTGTTCCAAATTTTCCAAACCTCTTACCCTTGTTCGTATCGGGCCCAATGGCGCCGTACAAGCCCATCACGTCCCACAGTCGCGTTGTGCCAGTCTCAAGAAGGCGGTGAAATAGTCCAGGCATGCACTCAAAATCTAATGGGTATCCTGATGCGATGACACTGGTCAACACTCCATGTGGTGAGATTCGCGGAACCATTTCAAGTGCAGGTGTGAGCATCTTTAAGGGAATCCGCTTTGCATCAGCAGAAAGATTCAAGCCACCAACTGTTGAAACGAGTTGGTCTGGTATTTACGAGGCAAATGTAATTGGGCCGGAGTGCCCTCAAACCGATAGCCAATTGAGGACTCTTCTCAATACCGACAATTCGGGTCAAAGCGAAGACTGCCTTTTTCTCAACATCACCACTCCAATCGATTCAACATCACTGAGTCCTGTCTATGTCTGGATTCACGGTGGTGCTTTCACCAACGTCACACCACCACTTTCGTGGAATGACTCGCAACAACTTTCGCTCGACGGCAACGCAGTTGTTGTCACGATCAGTTATCGATTGGGTGCTTTTGGCTTTCTTGGAGACCTCAATCTAGGAATTCTCGATCAAATCGCTGCATTGCAATGGATTCAAAACAACATTCAATCTTTCGGTGGAAATCCAAATAACGTCACAATCTTCGGTGAATCAGCTGGCGGTTGCAGCGTTGTTGCCTTGATGGCTTCGGCACCGGCAGCGAACCTCTTTGCTCACGCATGGGCAATGAGCGCATCAATTGGTCAATTGCGTACAACGGAATCTGCGGCTCAAGGACTATCTCTTTTCCTAAAAGCGGCAAATGTTCAAACACTCTCGCAACTCGAGACGTGTACAGCACAAGAAATCCTTGATGCTCAAGACAAGATGCTTCTCGACATTGCCAACTGGAACCAAGGGTTTTCTCCTACTGCCGATGGAACTATTTTGCCACTTAACATTGTGAGCGCGGCTGCGTCCAACCCTGTCGACCTCGTGATCGGCACGACTAAAGATGAATCACGTATATTTAATTTGCTTAACCCAGCGTTAAATAATCTTGACAAAGATCAAGCAATAGATGTGCTGCGCGCAAATCATCCGCAACGCGCAGACGAAATATGGTCGTTGTATAACACGTGTTATCCCGATTACACGCCCACACAGATAGTTGCGGCAGTCGATACGGACACCAATTTCAAACTGCACATGTGGAACTTGCTCAAATCAAGACCAGCATCACTTACCAACACATGGTCGTATATGTTTACGTGGGCTTCACCCATTTTTGATGGAGCGCTGGGTGCCAGTCACGGCATCGATATTCCATTTATCTTCAACAACACCTCACTCCCACGGGTCCACATCTACACCAGCGACGATCCGTCAAACGGTGTGTTGGGTGCAGAAATGTCAAGAGATCTCTTGAATCTTGGACTGTTTGGTGACCCCAATTGGCAGCCGTACGATTTTTCCACACGCGCCACTAAAATATTTAACATGCCGTGTTCAATTGCTCAATCGCACGAGCAGTCCCCCGACAATCTTGTCTATGACTTTTGGATGAACCCATGATCCGTCAACGTGTAACAGTGCCTTCGATCCTGGAACGCAAGATGTCAAGAAGCGCAGAACAAAATGCAGCGCAACGCATCACGATGATTACTGCTTACGATGCAACCTTCGCCTCTATTGTTGACGAATCGGGAGTTGACATCATCCTTGTTGGCGATTCCGTTGGTTCGGTTGTGCAAGGTGTAGCCAACACAATCCCCGTGACCCTTGAGGAAATGGAATACCACGTTCGGCTCGTGTCTCGCGCCAACCCACGGGCGCTACTTGTTGGCGACTTGCCTTTTGGTTCGTACCAAGTCAATTCGGAGCAAGGCGTGCGTAGCGCCATTCGTCTCATCAAGGCTGGTGCGTCGGCCGTCAAACTTGAGGGTGGAGTCAACATGTTTGACACCATCTCGGCAATCAGTCGCGTCGACATTCCCGTCATGGGGCACATCGGTCTTACTCCTCAGAGCTATCACCGCATGGGTGGTCACCGCGTGCAAGGCCGTGCCGACAATCGCGAAGCCGGTGGTCGCGAGCGACTCTTTGAAGACGCACATTCCGTTGAGCAAGCCGGAGCCTTTGCAGTTGTACTTGAAGGCATACCCCGACAACTCGCTCAAGAGATCACCCAGAAGGTTTCAATTCCAACCATCGGTATTGGAGCTGGCCCAGATTGCGATGGACAAGTATTGGTGCTGCACGACATTCTTGGGCTCACCACACATGAACTGAAATTCACTAGACAATTTGCAGACATCCGCACCGCCAGTATCGATGCTTGTACAGCTTTTGTTCAAGAAGTTCGCAGCGGACAGTGGCCAGATGATGCTCATTCATTCCACTAGCGAATTCATTGCTTGGCGAAAGAGTGTTGCCAATCAGACAGTTGCATTTGTTCCCACGATGGGGGCACTCCATAGCGGGCACCATTCACTGATTGCCCATGCTGCTCAACAATGCCACCTTGTAGTTGTTTCTATCTTTGTTAACGCCATGCAGTTCGGCGATGCAGATGACTTCAATACATATCCACGCTCCGAGCAATCCGACTATCTTGCCAGCGTTACAGCGGGAGCAAACGTAGTTTTTGCACCTCACCAACAAGAAATATTTCCAGCCGACTTTGATCGTTATCTCACACCGTCTTCCCTTGCCAATGATTATGAAGGAAAACACAGACCAGGTCATTTTGCGGGCGTTGTTACGGTTGTCAATCGTCTCTTCGACATTGTGCAACCCGACGTCGTAATTTTCGGAGCAAAGGATTATCAGCAGGTTGCAGTTATCCGCGCCATGTCCGATGAGTTGCATCCAACTATTCGTATCGTGACCCTCGAAACAGTCCGCGACACCGATGGGTTGGCGCTCTCTAGTCGCAATACACGCTTAAACACTGCATCAAGACTTCAAGCGCAAGTGATCCCACGCACTCTTCAGGCAATTGCAACGCTGCATGCACAAGGCGAGACACGCTCACACGTGCTCAAAAGTGAGGGACTCAAGATTCTTGAATTAGTGCCAAACATTCTCGTGGAATATCTAGAAATTGTGCAACAAGACACGCTTAACACTGTTGATGAAGCCCGAAACGCAGTGGTGCTCTTCGCGGGCGTGCTCGACGGTGTTCGACTTATCGACAACTTACTCTTGCAATAGCCTATGCTGGCAAGCACTCTTGACTAGCGGTGCAAATCTACTTCGTGTTGCAGTGCACGATATCGCACACTAAAGACCGAGTCTCCTGACAAAATGCCACCGCGACCGAATGTTCGACCATTCTGCCAATTGGACAAACCTAACTCTGGCTTGTTCAAAGCAAACTGGCCATCTACCCAGCGAGTCATTCCGTTACTCACAAACGGTGCGTTGGTCTCACGCCAAACCTTTTCTAGTTCCCCTTCATTGTCTGAAATAATTGAGACAATGAAGCTTGGCGCATATTGATTAAACAGCACAATTGCTTCGTCAACATCGTTCACAATAACCAAAGAGCACTCCGGCGCATTCTCCCACTCCCATTCAGAGCTAAGTTCACCTACCGATAAGTTGTGCACCTCTATAGATTTGATCTGATCTGCCATCAACTTTTGAGATGCCAAATCGGCATGAATCACAGCGATTGCGTTTCGCAGCAAAGCTGCTCGGTTCATTGCGTCAACAAACTGTGGCACCAGTTCAAATGCTCGAGAGCGCACAATGCAACACACATTGAGTGTGTTGCACACTTTTCGATCTAGCGAGTTGATGACCACTTTGCTCAACCATTGAGCATCGGCGTGCTCACCAGCAATCATCCATGCCCCGCCAGTGCCATGCAGACTGACCGCAATACCAAACTGCCGCGCAACTGCACCCAATTGCAACACTGCCTCACCGCTTCCCCGTGCAATTGCGAGCGAGACACGCTTGTCAGAAAAGAGAGCCCAGCCACTTGCGTGAGATCGTGACTCAACAAGACTTACTGCGCCAATAGGCAGACCACAAAACTCAAGTGCTGGCAACACTGCAAGATTCATAATTGCTTGCGCAGTCCCAAGCGCATCGCTACCGATGCGAAACACACAGGTGTTGCCAGACCTCAAAACTCCTGTCGCATCCGCAAACACATTTGGTCGACCTTCAAACACAAAAGCAACAACGCCCAATGATGATTTAGCGGCCGTGACCGACCAGCCTTGATGATCTACTGATTCCAACGTCGAACCGTCGACATGTGGAGTATCGCCCCATGAACGGAGTGCCAAGATCATGTCGCTACGCATCGCATCGGTCAGTATCAAGCGTGTTGTTGATCGTCCGCGCTGCAGAGCAGATGCAACATCGTCTTCATTACTAGATTTGATCTTGGCAAAGACTGCATCGTCTTCAAGCTTTTGAGCGAAAGTATAAAAAAATTGAGAAAACTGTTCGCTCTTAACACTCTTTAGAAGCTCAAACGCTTCGACACTTTGCGAGACAGCACTAGTTGCAACGAGTAGATCAGCCTGTGGAACATGCAAGAGATGTCCACCACTGAGGCCGATGATGAGATCCCCTTCCTGATATCGATCAGCAATCTCCTTCCCAATCGGATGCGGTGCTCCATCGATCAGAACGATGTCTGTTGCTTTAAGCGTGTGATTCATGCGAGCACCTCTGAGATCGATACGAGTCGACCTTGATCAATCGACAAATGAGCAGCCTGTCCAATTGCAACCGAGATCAAACCCTCACTCAGCCCAACATCGGCTCTTCGCCCATTACGGATTGCTGCTTGCATCTGACGATGCTCCATAAAAGACGCTCCGTGATGAAACCCTTGCACTACATCCTTTTCTAATTCGATTGGGAAATCTTGAAACGTTCCGTAACCGTTTTTACGTTTGCCGATTCTCACAATCGATTCAGAGATCATCGCTTCAATCTTTCCCTTGTCGCCAACAACACAGATCTCTTGCTCGTTTTTTGAGGCTTCAGCAAACATACAAAGATCCAGCATGCCGCGCACTCCATTTTCAAAATTGACAATGACATAAGCATTATCCAAAATACCTGGAGTACGACCACCGTAACTTTCCGCAAGATGATTGACGTCTTGAGATCCGCTGGCCATCACCGAAACTGGTGCACTTTCGGCCAAGACGCACATCAGGTCAAAAAAGTGACAGCACTTCTCCACCAACGTGCCACCCGTATTTCCATTGAAGCGATTCCAGTCATCCACTTTCTCGAGGAATGGGTAGCGATGTTCCCTGATAGAAATCATCCGCACGTTTCCGATGGTGCCCTTGTCAATTTCTTGCTTTACGCGTGCCGTCGGTGCCATATATCGATACTCAAGGCCTACCCAAATGACCCGTTCTTTAACCGAGTGAGCAGCCTCAATCTGTTGCAATTCCAGACACTCCGAAACAGTGATGCACAGCGGCTTTTCGATCAAGATGTGTTTCCCACTGTTGAGAACATCTTTCGCGATGTGGAAATGCGTGTGATGTGGTGTTGCGATCACCACCACATCGGCATCACAGTGACTCAGCATCTCAAGGTGGTTTGCAAAATATCGAACACCTTCCATACGATTTAATACACGTCGTGCTTTTTCAAGGCTTGGTGTATGTGGATCACACACCCCTACGATCTGTACATCTGGCATCTCGACCAAGTTGCGGATGTGCTCTAAGCCCATCATTCCGCTACCGATGATCGCGTACTTCAACAAACGAACGTCAATATTCGAAATATCTGCAATCAGCATGCATGTAATAGTAGAACGCTAATCTTGCAAATATGTCTGCAACCCCAAATTCCGATCCTGATTCAAATCAGATCTACTTCAAGCAACTGCTCTCCGGTCGAGATTTCGCCACAGATAACCAACTTGCGCAGCAAATGGTCAATTTCGTGTATCTCATTGGCGACAAATCGACCCGTGAATGTGTGATTGTCGACCCCGCCTATGCTGTTTTAGAGTTACTAAGTGTCGCCGAGAAAGACGAGATGCAGGTCGTTGGAGCACTGGCCACTCATTACCACCCAGACCATGTGGGTGGTTCAATGATGGGCGCAAACATTGACGGCATTGCAACACTGCTCGAAAAGACAGACATCCCTATCCATGTGCAGGAACTCGAGGCGCAATGGATAATGCGCACTACTGGTGTGTCTGCAAATCACTTGCACCAACATCAGCCAGGAGACACAGTCAAAGTTGGTGACATTGAAATTTGTTTGGTGCATACACCCGGTCATACGCCAGGCAGTCAGTGCTTCTTGGTAGACAACAGACTGATCGCGGGAGACACACTGTTTCTTGAAGGTTGTGGACGAACAGATTTGCCCGGATCAAATCCTGACCAGATGTTTGACAGTCTGCAAACACTGGCTGCACTTCCCGATCAAACAGTCGTCTATCCCGGACACCGTTATTCGGATCCTTCATCACGATCACTTGCAGAAGTTCGGCAAACCAACTATGTCTTCAAACCAAAAACCAAAGCCGATTGGCTGCAGTGGTTTAGTTAGCCAACAAACGCCGAAACAAGACTGCTGACTCCACCAAGAGTCAGAAGCACTAACACCATTCTTTTAAAACGAACCGCGTCAATGTGAACGCGCACTCTTGTTCCGACAAAAACTCCGAGCAGCATCAAAGGAGCCGTGATCAAGGCAACACGCAATTCATCGAGATGAATGTTTCCGGCAACAGTAAAAATAGTGATGCTCGAAACACCTGTCACCGAAAAGATGAGATTTAGGGTTGCACGTTGCACATCTGGCAGCAGCCTACGCGCCTGCAAAGTAAACACGATCGGTGGCCCATTGGTCGATGTCGCCATGAGCAACACACCGCTCACCCAACCCATTGTCCAATCAAGCGCTGTATTGGCATGCTGCAGGTCGCGACCCCGAGCAAGCATCCACACCCCAAAGAGCACGGCGCAACCCAACAGAGCCTTCAATACGTTTTGGTTTCCATACCGGAACAGAGCGAGTCCAAATGGTGCGCCAAGAATTGAAGCAACAATAAATATCTTGGCGATCTCACGATCGTGATGATGCCGCAATTGCCATGCTTGTCCAAAGTTGCTAACGGTCCCTAGCAACGTTGCAATAATCACTGCCTGATGTAGGTCTATGAAAAGCACCATGACTGGAACAGCAAGCAGCGAAAACCCAAAGCCGGCTGTGGCCTGGATCACCGATGTCAACAATATGATCACGGCAATGATCAACAAAAGGTCCTGAGTCATGCAGTGAAGTGTCCAATCAGTAACTAAACAGCGATAATTGCATCAAGGGCTAGAGCAAAGACCTCTGTGTGCTTGTCAACATCTGCTGCGCTATGAAATGGAGATATCAGAGCCATGTTGTGAAACGGCGCGAGCAGCACACCACGATTGAGACAAAAAAGATGCAAGAACGACTCAAGCATCGGATCAACAGCTGCAGCAGCCTGAGCGCCATCAACCGGGGGCGTGCAAAACCAGTACTCCGCGCGACAGCCCAACTGCTGCACATGCCAATCAAGATTTCTCTCAGCGCACACTTGTTCAACACCTTGCGTCCACCTTGTTGCCAACGGAACTGTTTGGTCAAAATCCTCTTGAGTCAATGCATTTGACAACGTTGCCCTCATTGCACTCATAGCAAGAGCACTTCCGCTCAATGTTCCACCAACTCCCGATACATCTACATCGTGACCCGTCATAACGGCCTCTAAACGCGACGCAATCTCCGCTGTCATGCCATAGGCGCCAACGGGTATTCCACCACCGATTGTCTTTCCAATGACAACAAAATCAGGATCGATGCTCCACAATTTTGTGCAACCGCCAGGCCCTGCGCAAATTGTGTGCGTCTCGTCGATAACAAGAAGCACGTCATATTTCCGTGTGATGTGGCGCACACCTTGTATATAACCATCCTGTGGCAGCACAATTCCAATATTGGTGAGTGCTGGTTCGATCAACACACATGCGACGTCACCGATTGCCAACACTCGTTCTAGTTCTACAAGGTCATTAAATGGAACAACTCGAGTTGTGAGTGCAGTATCGACTTGTGGCCCAATTGCTCCGGGTCGACTGATTGTGTTGCCTTTAGCATCTCGAATTACGAGCGTCTCATCAACCGAGCCGTGATAGCACCAGTCGTGCACAACAATCTTGGGGCGACCTGTCAACATGCGGGCAAATCGCAGCACAAACCTATTTGCATCGGTTGCACTGATTGCAAACTGCCATTTTGCTACACCAAATCTTTGCGCAAGATTTTGCGCTACCCACTGCGCATCGCTCGTTGGCAACATCGTTGTCAAACCAAGTTGTGCTTGTTGCGTGACTGCTTGTGCAACAGCGTGCAAAGCGTGGCCCGTCATTGCGCCGGTATCGCCGAGACAAAAATCAACATATTCAATATCGTCCACATCTACAAATCGTGCGCCGTGTGCTCTTTGCACATGCAACGGAAAGCTTCCAGGCCAACGAGTCATCCATGGCATTGGCACACCAGACAACAATGCAGTCTTTGCGGATTGGGCAAGATGCATCGACTGTGGGTGGATGTCACAGAACAGTTGCTCTTCAGACTTCAGTGCAGATTCAAGCTTTTGACGATCAATCACACTTGGCATTCTTACACGCCCCATACATTAAACAGATTTATTATGGTGATCTCTCTACAATGAGAGATGTGAGTACAACCAGCCCCATAGCATCCGATTTTGATGCCCTGTGCGTCGACTCTGCACGACTGATGGATCGTCTGATGAGCCTTGCCGAGGTCTCGCCCATTGCTGGTGGCGGCAACTGTCGACTTGCGCTCACCGACGAAGATCGCGACGGACGCGATTTAGTGGTGTCATGGATGCGAGACCTCAACATGGACATCTCTATTGACGCAGTAGGCAACATCATTGCCTGCTGGAATGTTGGTTCAGGTGCACCAGTCATGACGGGAAGCCATATTGACACGGTGCGCACAGGTGGCAAGTTTGATGGCACCTACGGCGTTCTCGCTGGACTAGAAGTTGTTGAGACCTGTCAACGCAACGGATACATTCCTTCTCGCCCATTGGCCGTTGGAATCTTCACCGATGAAGAAGGCGCACGTTTCGCACCCGACATGCTCGGTTCGCTTGTATACGTCGGTGGCATGACTACTGAAGAGGCACTCGACATCACGGCCATAGACGGACCGAAATTTGGTGATGAACTGGTCCGTATTGGTTACGCAGGATCAGCCCCGTGTCCAGGTCCTGTTCCACACAGTTTCGTCGAGTTGCACATCGAGCAGGGTCCATTGCTCGAGGCAAACAATGTTCGCATCGGCGCAGTAACTGGCGTTCAGGGCATCTCATGGCAAGAAGTCACTGTTGTTGGGCAGTCCAATCATGCAGGCACGACACCAATGTCTTTGCGTCATGATCCAACCTATGTTGCTGCAGAGATCGCTGTTTTCTTGCGGCAGTTGAGTGCTCGTTTTGGTGAGCACCAAGTGTGCACCGTTGGCAAAATGGATGTGTTTCCAAACCTCATTAATGTCGTGGCCGCACGTGTCACCCTCACTCTTGATGTTCGCAACACCGATGAAACTTTGTTACAGCAAGCCGAACAGGAAATATCTGAATTTTTGAAACAAATCGCACTTGCCGAAGGTGTTACAATCACCACAAAACAACTCGCTCGTTTTGAACCTGTTGTGTTTGACCCACGCGTAATTGACATCGTTGAGTCAATTGCCCGGCAACAAAGCAACACCGTAGAACGCATGCCTTCAGGCGCTGGTCACGACGCTCAGATGCTTGCACGTGTTTGCCCATCCGGGATGATTTTTGTGCCGAGCGTCAACGGCATCAGTCATAATCCTGCCGAACACACGGACACCGAGGATTTGGTGGCAGGAGCAAACATTCTTTTGCACACAATGCTGACTCTTTGCGCAACTGATCTGGCATGAAGCAGATGACGAGACTTCTTCATGTTGGTGCAGCGCAACTTGGCCCCATCCAACAATCGGACGATAGAGCTTCAGTCGTTATTCGTTTGATCGAACTCTTGCGTCAAGCCAAAGCAGCAAAGTGTGAACTCGTCGTGTTTCCAGAACTCGCACTTACAACGTTCTTCCCACGTTGGTTTGTCGAAGATATTTCTACAGCAGATCATTGGTATGAAACCGAGATGCCTTCCGCAGTGACGCTGCCTCTTTTTGAGGAAGCGAAACGTCTTGAAATTGGTTTTTGTCTCGGCTATGCAGAACTTACGCCGCAGGGCGAACGATTTAACACCCAAATCCTTGTCGAGCGCGATGGTTCGGTTGTTGCCAAATATCGCAAAGTGCATATTCCCGGACACGAGACCAATGAGCCAGACCGACCATTTCAACACGCAGAGCGCTACTACTTCACACCCAGCGTCCAAGGTTTTGGAGTTTGGAAAGCATTTGGTGGACGAATGGGCATGATGATCTGCAACGACCGTCGCTGGCCAGAGTCCTACCGAGTGATGGGTTTACAAGGCGTCGAAATGATTCTCTGTGGCTACAACACCCCGATGCACTATGTGCCAGATCCGACACAGGACGTGTTGCAAGGTTTTCACAACGCTCTTGTGATGCAAAGTGGTGCTTACCAAAACGGAACTTTTGTCGTTGGTGTTGCCAAGGGTGGTGTCGAGGAAGGGGTCTTGGGCCTTTGCGATTCGAGCATCATTGCTCCTTCGGGTGAGATACTTGCCAAAACAGACACCTCTGGCGACGAGTTGGTTTCGGCAGTTTGCGACCTGGACTGGTGCAAGCAATACAAAGAAACCCTGTTTGATTTCGACAAATATCGTCGTCCCGAGGTGTATGACCGAATCACTGGTCAACGAGGTGCGGTTCTCGATTGATCCAGACCGTGGGCCATTGCTTAACATTTTGTAAAGCAATTGCTGTAGCGTAAAAACCGTGACTGCTATGGATTTGGGCACCCAGAACGACCTTCGCGTTGCTTTCACCGTCAACGCAACTCCAGTAACAGTGCGAGCCAACCACCCGCATTTGCTGGCGGCACTGCGTGAAGAACTCGACATCACATCGCCAAAAGATGGATGTTCCCCGACGGGTCAGTGTGGTTGTTGCACAGTGTGGGTCAATGGCAAAGCAGTAGTCAGTTGTCAAACACCTCTCTCCAAAGTTGCAGGTGGAACCGTCACGACGCTTGAAGGCGTCGACGAAGAAGAACGCAATCGCTACTCGCAGGCATTCGCGGCATGTGGCGGTTTGCAATGTGGTTTTTGTATTCCAGGCATTGTTGTGCGAGCCAAGGCTCAAGTCGACAAAAAGGGTGCTGCGTTGCAGCGGAGCGAGATGGCTAAGCATCTCGGTGCGCATCTGTGTCGTTGCACCGGCTACGTCAAGATTCTCGACGCTGTCATGATGGTTGCGCGCGGCGAAGTACCAGTATTGGTTAATCCAGGAGGCGTCGGCACAAATACAGTCAAGTACGAAGCCGAAGCGCTTGCACTCGGTGATCGTGGCTATATCGATGACATTCGTATTCCCGGAATGCTGCATGCCGCTCTCGTATTCACTCAACACGCTCGTGCCGACATCACTGCAATCGATGCAGCTGCTGCACTGCAGATGCCTGGTGTTCGTGCAGTATTTACTGCAGCCGATATTCCAGGCGAACTGATGGTTGGCATTATCTACAAAGACTGGCCAGTAATGATTCCAATTGGCGGTCGCACCTCGTATGCGGGCGATGTACTTGCAATCGTCGTTGCCGAAACACGAGACGAGGCTCGAGCCGCTACACAATTCGTCGATGTGCAGTACACCGTGCACACTCCCCTTACTGATCCAGTAGCTGCAATTTCTAGTAGCGAGATTGCTGTCTGGAAAACTGACAACAACATCTTGAGCACAAGTCGCTACAAACGAGGTGATACACAAATTGCTATGAGTACGAGCGCGCACGTTGTTGAAGAAACTTTTGTGACGCAACGAATCGAACACGCCTTTTTGGAGCCTGAGAGCACCGTCGCGGTACCTTCCGATGATGGCAAGTCGATGCACGTGTATTCAGGCGGCCAAGGCATTTGGGACGACCGAAACGACATCGCCAAAGTGCTCAACCTCGACAATGCCCAAGTCACCGTTGAGTTGGTTTCTAACGGTGGCGCCTTTGGTGGCAAAGAAGACATGAGCAATCAGGCCCATGCAGCCTTATGCGCCTGGCTGTTGCAGCAACCAGTCAAATGCACACTCTCGCGAGAAGAAAGTCTGTTGATGCATGCCAAGCGGCATCCCATCACCATGTACTACAAAGCCTCGTGTGATGCGAACGGCAGGCTTACTGCGCTACACGTACGAGCAATCGGAGACTCAGGCGCCTACGCCAGTGTCGGAATGAAAGTGCTCGAGCGTATGGCTGGTCATGCAAGTGGTCCTTATGAAGTTCCGACCATCGACGTTGAAGCAATTGCGGTGCGCACCAACAACCCCATATGCGGTGCCTTTCGTGGCTTCGGTGCAAACCAAGCCCAATTTGCGATGGAAGGTGTGATGGATCGACTGGCAGCGAAAGCTGGCATTGATGGGTGGACGATGCGTCAACGAAACGTCATCATGCCAGGTCGGGTATGGGGTCCAGGACAAATCATGGACGACGGTTGTCTTGGTGCGTCCGGCTGTCTCACGGCAATTAAGCCCGCATACGACGAAGCCCGCGCTGCTGGTAAAGCAATCGGTCTTGGACTTGGGCTCAAAAACAGTGGTCTCGGCAATGGGTTCAAAGAGATCAACCGAGCAGTCATCCGATTCAAAGAAGACGGACGCGTTGAAGTTCGTCACGGCTGGACAGAGATGGGTCAAGGCATTAACACCGTTGCGCTACAGGTTGCGGTGCACGAACTTGGCATAGATGGCAACCTCATCGACGTCATCGTTGACACAACTCGCGAGTTGGGTCTTGGGCAAACGACCGGATCCCGCGGAACACTCATGGGCGCAGGCGCTGTCAAAGACGCATGTGATGCAGCCAAAGCCGCAAACTGTGCTGTCGGTGTCGATCATGTTGGCGAGTATCGCGTCGACTGGACAAACAAGCTCGGCGAACCAGGCGTAGAGCATCCGATCATCCACTCCACCTTTGGTTATGCAGCGCAACTCGTGGTCATCGATCGTGAAACGAGCAAGATCGAGCGTGTAGTTGCTGCACACGATGTCGGCAAAGCAGTCAACCCGCAACTCTGCGAAGGCCAAATTGAAGGCAGCGTGCACATGGGTCTTGGCTACGCGCTCTCAGAAGACTTCCCAAGTGATCCACTCACCGGCTTTCCACTCAACATGACGCTGCGATCACTCAAAATATTGCGTCCAAAAGACGTTCCTCCAATCGATGTCATTTTGGTTGAATCTCCCCAACCAAATTCGCCATACGGAATCAAGGGTGTTGGAGAAATTGGGCTTGTGCCGACTGCTGGCGCTGTTGCTGCAGCGTTTTATGACCTTGATGGCACGTGGCATACCACCTTGCCGATGCTGAAGTCCACTGCAGACGACACGGAAGAATAGACACAGTGTCGAATACAACGCCAGGACTTGTCTGTGCGCATCATCATTTGTACTCATCACTCGCCCGCGGCATGCCAGCACCCCCACTAGCACCGACAAAATTCATTGAGGTATTACAACAAGTGTGGTGGCGTCTAGATGCGGCACTCGATGCTGACATGATTTACTGGTCAACTGCTCTTGGCGCCGTTGAAGCACTTATGAATGGCACGACAGCAATAATTGATCATCACGAATCACCAAACACGATCGAGGGTTCATTGTCAATTATTGCTCGAGCATGCAGCGATGTAGGTGTTCGCGTCAACACGTGTTACGGAGTGACAGACCGCTGGGACGATCTCGGCAATCTGCATTCCAAGATATCGCCATTGTCCCCGATGTCTAGTGCTGCCAAGCGCGGCCTTGTCGAGTGTGAACGCTTTATTGCTGAGGGCGGAAACGGAATGGTGGGTGTGCACGCCGCATTTACGTGTGGTGACGAAACACTGAGCGCTGCGGCACAACTAGCAAACAAACTGAATGTTGGTGTTCACATCCACGTTGCAGAGGGGGAAGATGATGCGCATGCATCGTCACGCCTCGCGCACTTGGCCCAGGACAACTGGCTCTTGGTGCATGGAGTCCACCTCAACGAGTCCCTCAAGGGTCGGCTCGTGCACAACCCACGATCCAACATGAACAACCATGTCGGATACGCCAAGCCAACTGCGCAACCAAATACCATTCTGTTGGGTACAGATGGCATCGGAGCCGACATGCTCGAAGAATCTCGGTTGGCTTACGCCAGACTTCGCGAATTTGATATTGCCGAAACTCCCGACACTGTTTCCCAATGGCTCAAGAATGGGTATCAAATATTTCCTGAAGCAGAGAACGACACTGTTACCTGGAACTACGACCATATTCAGAGCCCATGGCATGTTGCCT
>JAQCJO010000036.1 GCA_027592925.1 Actinomycetota bacterium
GCCAGTAGGTAGAGAAAACTTAAGTGGGGAGGCCGCTTCGCGAGAGTCGTGTCGCGTGTAAGCAATGGTGAGACCATGTTGACGAAACGCGGCAAGCAAACGCAACATGTACGACTCGGCGTCGGGGTTATTACGGCGACCCGTTGGCCCGCCCCAGTGCTCGAGCACATCAACACCTTTTTGCACATCGACGAGGAGTAATGCTGTATCGCTAGAAAATTGTGTAATCACGCCACTGAGCATAGTGAGTGCTGTAACGCTATTTGCGACGTGAGTCTCGCGCTGCTGGCATCCAGTTTTCACCAGCGGTTGCATCAATGCGAGCCAAAAACTTGTGTCCGATTGGCTCGATGAGCTGAACAAAATCCAGAGTGAGCTGCTCGCCAAGATGACGCCATGCTTTTTCGCATAATTCGTTTGTGGTGTCTTCAATCTGTTCTCTAAATGTAAGTCCGGCATCGTTGACGCATCCGTTACTGACAAAGCCACGAGCATCGAGTGCAGCCCATGCTTCTTCAAGTTGGGCATCGTCGGCGCCGCGACTGCGCGGAATCCAGTCTCCTGGGTAACCGAGAAATGCGTCGTGCAATAACCCTGCTTGCACGCCACTCACATCGTGACTTGCAAGAACTGCAAAGTGTGTATCGCCACGCCATTCGCGGATGCAGTTGATGGCAAGCCAAGCAGACAGGGCTGGATCGTCTTCGCAACGAGGCCATGCGCGATGTGCTGCGTGCAAAACTCGCCCGCCGAGAGGCAGCGAGTCGGCAGCATCCCACAGTGGCAAAGCCAACTTTTCCAATTGGTCGATTATCTCTGGTGCGTATTCGCGCAATCCACGAGCAACAGCCTCATTGCGCACTCGGTATGCGTCTTCAAACGTGGTGTGCTGGCGGGCAACATCGAGACATACGTCAATGAATTCTTTGCGGATTGAGTAGAACGCCGCGGTGACGGCATTGTTGCCAGCCGAGGCAAGTGGGGCAGAGCGCGTTGTGATGTAAAAGCCCAAGCCATTTGGCACGCCGAGTGCAGTGAATCGTGCAATTGCATCTGGATCCCAATAAATCCAACCGATGAGTCGGTGCGATGCAAGCGATGCTCTGGCACTGAGGTCACGCCAATTTGTCATGCGCAAACGGTACCAGTCGTGCAAGAATTACAAACAACTGTGAGTACCCCAAGCCTGTTTTCTGATTCGCAAGAGCTGCTTCCGTTTGATGGCAGTGCTGTGCTGTATCCACGATTTCTTGATGCCGACTTTGCTCGTGGTGCATTTGATGAATTGCAGTCAGCAACGTTGTGGGAGCAGCCAGAGATGGTGATGTTTGGCAAAAAGTATGCTCAGGCTGGGCTCTCCACGTGGTTTACGGATAGCGGGATTTCATATCAGTATTCGGGGATCGTTCGCGAAGCGCACCCAATGACGCCATTGCTCACAAAGATCGGAGCAATGTGTACTGCGCACACCGGTGCACCATTCAACTCAGTTCTCGTCAACTTGTATCGAGACGGACAAGACAGTGTGGGTTGGCATTCAGATAATGAAGCGGTCAATGGCGTAGAGCCAACAATTGCATCGTTAAGTCTCGGTGCAACGCGTCGATTTAATCTGCGGCATAAAGAAACAAAAGAAATGGTTCGAGTTGATTTAGAGGACGGATCACTCTTGGTGATGTCGGGCCTTTCGCAGCAATGCTGGGTGCATCAAATTGCTAAAACGAAAACACCAGTCGGTTCGAGAGTCAATCTCACGTATCGGCTGGTCAGTTAGCGATTGGCAAGAGCAACACGCTGTGCTGCATCAACATGCTCAACAGTGAGTCCACAACATCCACCAATGACTTGAGCACCCAGTGAGGTCCATTCGTTGAAAAATGTTTCAAGACGCGGTGGCTCAATGACGTCGACAAATCTCCAGTCGGGCATTTCAAAATATCCACCATCTGGATAAGCAGAAAGAGGTCCGGAGAAGGTTTTGCGAATGGTCTTGAGCGACTCGCCAACGATTTCGGCACTGGTGTGCATCACACCTGCAACATCGACTCCGGTTTTTGGAATGAACTTGGTGATTTCTTCTAGTGGCAAATCATCAAAAGCGTGGAATGCAACAACGCGGCCATCTGCTGTGCGACGTGCACTCAAACCAAACCAAACTGGCAGTCCAGTTGCTAGTGCTGCTTCCAACACAAGCGGCACACGGGTCGGTTCGTACATCATTTCGAGCATGATGTGGTCAACGCCTGCTTTTTTCAAAACTTGTGCAAGTTCATGAAAGGCATCAGAAATTTGGTTGAGCGGAGGTGTCTTGGCTTGATTGACGACTGCAGTGCCTTGCGCAACAGGCACCATGTGAGAGAGCGAACCAGCGACGACAACTTTGCGACCAGCAGGTGCCAAATCGCGTGCGCGAAGTGCGGCTTCAACTGCGATGGTATTAATTTCCTCTACACGATCTCCGAAGCCTGCTCCAGTAAGCATGAGGCGTGACGATGCATACGTGTTAGCGGTGATTACGTCGGCGCCAGCGTTGATGTAGTCGAGATGAATCTCGGTCAGGAGCGCGCTATTTGTGAGCGATGCAGGACCACACCAAGCAGCAGTGTCCATCTGCGCGCCACGACGTTGCAGTTCTGTTCCTGTGCCACCGTCTAAAACAATGATGTCTTTGGCGCCCAGGCGATTTTTGATGTGTTGGTAATTCATAGATACCAATAATAACGGTGCGCTGCTTAAATGTTCTCTTCGGAATTGGCCCTGTTGTTATGAGCTTGTTGGTGCGACGGTTGTGCCGGCGATAACACCGAGCAAGACAAAAACTGTTCCGGCTACGTACCGCTGCACGAATGGAAGTGACCGACCCGTGAGCAGTCGAGCCCGCAAAGCACTTGCGGTCAGTGCATACAGTGCATCGGTAGTGCAACCAATCAATACAAATGTTGATCCCAAGATGAGCGACTGAAGCGCTGGCGAACCGCGACCTGTATCAATAAATTGCGGTAAGAACGATAAGAAAAACAACGCAACTTTTGGATTAAAAATATTGATAATAATTCCTTGAGTGAATGATCGACGCAATGTCACCGATGTGGAGGTGTCAGAAAATACTGCTGGTTTGCGGAGGATCGTGCGTAAGCCAATGAAAACTAAATAGCCCGCCCCAATCCATTTGACTGCCGTGAATGCAGTCTGAGAGGCAGCGATGATCGCAGAGAGCCCTGCTGTGGCGGCAACAACATGGAAAAAGTTGCCAATCTCGAGACCAGCAACCGCAGAAAGCGCGACACTTCTGCCGTCGGAAACACTGCGGTTAATCACGTACAGCACGGCCGGGCCAGGAATGACGAGTAGTGCAAGCGATGCTGCTGCGAAGGCGAGAAGTGAGTCGAGGGTGGGAATGCCTCAACGATAGGCGCGCAAACGTAGTGCATGAGGCGCATCTGTTGGCCGAAACCTAAGTTTCCGATTCTGTCGGCTCGGGTGACATTCAATAGTCTTGCAGTCATGAGAGTTTCTGTCATTGACGATGCATGCCATGGCCACCAGATGTGCGCAATTGCTGCACCCGAGGTGTTTGGTAGCGATGAGATGGGCAATGCAACGGTGCTGATCAGCGGTGATATCCCTGCAGAGTTGCAGGCAAAGACTCGAAGAGCAGAATCAAATTGTCCAGAACGCGCAATCGTCATCACTGATTAGTTAAAGCTCGCAAATAACTGGGGGTTATTTCTTATGACTGAAGTTCGTAAACCTGTGGAAGATCTGTTGACCGACTACGACATCTTCGAGCCAGGGTTTGTCAAAGATCCATATCCAAGTTTTTCTGAAATTCGTGAATCACAGTGCCCGATTGCGCGCACCGAGCGCTATGAAGGCTCGTGGTTACCAACGCGTTACCAAGATGTCGTAGCGATTGCCCAAGAGTACGAAACATTTACATCACGTGGCATTTTGGTTGTGCCGCCATTTCCCGGACAAGGCGAAGGCGCCTACGGTGGCGTTACAGCACCACCAATTACTTCTGATCCACCAGACCATCACTGGCACCGTCGACTCATTTTGCCAGTATTTTCTCCGCAGTCAGTTGCCAAGTTTGAGCAGGGAACGCGCGACTTGTGCAACCAGCTAATTGACGAAGTGATTGACAAAGGCACTGCCGACGCAGCGGCTGATTATGCACAGCACATTCCCGTTCGTGTGATTGCGACTTTGCTCGGCGTGCCACTTGAGATGGAATCCGAATTCACTGAGTGGGTGCGTGCTGCACTTGAAAACATCTTGGATGCAGAAGGACGTAAATGGGCTCGCAAGAACATCATTGAGTTCTTTTTGGCGCAAGTTGCAGAGCGTAAACAAAATCCTCGCGAAGACGACTTCATTACCGACTTGATGAACACCGAAGTTGAAGGCAAGGTTGTGCCAATCGAGTACGTGCTTGGTGTTTGCAACTTGATGCTTGTCGCAGGAGTTGACACCACGTGGTCTGCAATTGGCTCATGCATGTGGCACATGGCCCAGCATCCAGAGCACCGCAAACAATTGCGCGACAATCCAGACTTGTGGCCAACAGCTATTGAAGAGTTGTTGCGTATGTACGCGCCAGTAACGATGGCCCGCATTGTTGATCACGACGTTGAGTTTCAGGGTTGCCCAATGAAGGCGGGGGATCGAGTCTTGATGGCTTTCCCAGCCGCAAATCGTGATCCGCGACAATTTGAAAACCCTGATGAAGTGGTTCTGGATCGAGAGCACAATCGCCATGTTGCATTCGGTTCTGGTATTCATCGTTGTGCGGGCAGCAACTTGGCGCGACTTGAAGTACGCGTTGCATTACAGACGTGGCTCGAGAGAATTCCTGAGTTTGAACTCGTTGATAAAACTGATGTGACGTGGGCGGGTGGCCAAGTGCACGGCCCGCGCAAGTGTTTAGTGAGTTTCTAAAGAGTGGTGACCTTCAACATCAATTTTTGGCAATAGACGGTTCATCCACGCTGGAATCCACCAGTTGCGATCACCCAAGAGTTCCATTGTTGCTGGCACTAACACCATGCGCACGATTGTTGCGTCAATGAACACGGCAACCGACAGACCGAGGCCGAAAAGTTTCAGTTGTCGGCAGAAACCGAGCACGAACGAACCGAACACGAACACCATGATCAACGCAGCGGCGGTAATTACTCGAGCAGTTGCTGCAAGTCCATCGGCAACAGCAGATGCGTTGTCGCCAGTGCGGTCGTATTCTTCCTTTACTCGCGAGAGTAAAAACACTTCATAGTCCATTGACAAACCAAAGACGATTGCGAACAACATCATCGGAGCCCACGACTCAATCGGCCCGGCTTTTCCAACACCAATGAGACTGATTCCCCAACCCCATTGGAAGACGGCAACGAGTACGCCATAAGCCGCACCGATTGACAACAGGTTCATGATCACTGCTTTTAGTGGTACGAGCAAACTGCGAAATACGGCCATCAACAATAAAAATGAAAGTGAGAGCACACCGAAAAATAGATACGGCATGCGCGAACCAATCGCTATAGCAAAATCTGCGCCAGACGCGGTGAAGCCACCGACTTTTGCATCAACACCAGTTGGTGGAATGACATCACTGCGCAAGAACTTGACGAGATCGTAGGTTGCTGCGTCTTGCGGTGCGGTTGTCGGGTATGCAATAACTAGCGAGAGTGATCCATCGGCGGAAGCTGGTGTGCTTTGAGCAAATGCAATTCCTTCTGTTGATTGCAGCGTGTCTACAAACGCGGCAAGTGCATCAGGGTTTGCCGCAGTATCACCCTGCACGGTGATGTAGAGCGGGCCATTAAATCCTGGACCAAAACCATCTGCGAGCATGTCGAATGCCTTGCGCACTGTTGTGGTTGTCGGTGCATTGCCGTTATCGCCAAAGCCGAGGCGAATAGATGCAAGTGGGGCTGCCAAAACGAGCAGAATTGCGGTTGCGCTGAGTGCGGCTGACCAAGGACGACGCTGAATAAAACGACTCCAGCGATACCAAAATGTGAGTTCCTTGGCTTTTTTCAATCGATGTTTAATTGGAGTGCGCAACGGCTTGATCACCAAACTGATGAGTGTGACACCAACGGTGATGGCAAGACCCACCAAGAAAATCTTTATTGAGTGATTGATCACTGCTATCAAAGAGATCAATACGAAAGCAACGAGTGCAACGAGGGCGGCACGAGTTGTGACGTTGACCCGATGTTTGACCACTGCAAGTAGGGCTGGAAGAAGTGTGATTGACGCAATAATCATCAAGAGCACACCGACTACTGCGCCAATTGCTAAGCCGCGAGCAAATGCAAGACCCATTAAAAACAGTCCAAGCAATGAAATGATCACGGTGATGCCAGCAAAAATCACAGCACGACCAGAAGTGTCAACCGCATCAACGACCGCATCTTCGACGCTGAGGTCGTTCTCAAGTCCTTCGCGATAACGAGTCACAATAAATAATGCGTAGTCGATGCCAACTCCTAGTCCGATCATCGCAACGAGTGATGTGGTGAAGTCGGGCATTCCAACAATGTGACTAAAAATGGTGACGAGTGATATGCCAGCACCGAGACCAATCAACGCCGTGCCAATAGGCAAACCCATCGCGAGCACCGAACCAAATGCAAGAACCAGAATGATTACTGCTGCGAGTAATCCGTACAATTCGCTAGCTGGTAACTCAAATACAGCAAAGATTTCCCCTCCGTATTCAATCTCAACACCATCAAGACGGAACTTCTTCCCAATTTCTTGGATTTCGGAACCAAGTGAGATCAATTCATTTTGCGAGCGCAACGTGACGTCAATAGCGGCAAATGCTGTCGTGCCTGCTGGGTTGATCATGCCTGGAGTATCAAAGGGGCTTGATACTGCAACTCCTGGAATTTGGGCAACTTGGGTAAACAATTCAGTCATGGATGATTTGATTTCATCAGATGTGACTCCGTTGGGCGAAGTGAACACAATTTGCCCGCTGAAACCAGCAAGATCAGGGCTATTCGCTGTGAGGAGTTCGCGCACATCATTGGATTCACTTTTTGGAAGCTCAAACTGTGTTGCAAAGTTTGGTCCAACCGAATTTGAGATTGCACCTAAAGCAATGACAAGCAGCAACCAAAATCCGATCATCAGTCGACGGCGACGTACGGAAAAACGAGCAAGACGAATCAACATGTGGGGGGATTCTTTCGGGGGGTAATGCAAGCTGGGCTCGCGTATGAACAATTTTTAGGCTAGTCAGGCGTGCCTATTTTGTCTGGCCACTATCCCGTGGCATTCTTCACTACTGGGTTGATAGTGGGAAATTTAATTACGCCACGAGACATCGTTGGGCCACTCACCAATACCGCCTTGCTCGATCAGCATTCCTGAAAGTTTGCGATTGGTGTGTCGTGATCGCCAGACCAACATGTCTTGCGCCATCGCCAAGGTTTTCGCAAGGTCATGACTGTATGTGCGCCATGTTGCATCAACTGCAAGATCAAACGAAAGTGATGAGCCGTTACCGAACTGCACATATGCGCGGTCGTCATACACGCGAGTTGCGAGATTCTGTTGCTCGAGGCGTTGATCCCACGGCCAGTTCCTCGCACCCATGCGGATGAACACCGAACGCCAGTCGTATTCGTATGTCGCTGCGTCACGCCACATTGCCGGCGTTGTGCCAGTAAGAAATGGCGTGAGAGGTAGTCCGTCGCATTGCAATGGAACGGGTCGGCCAATCGCATCGGCGATTGTTGGAAAGATGTCGATATTTTCCGTGAACTTGTCAACGACAGTTCCATGCTGTTGTGTATTGCGCGGGTCGCGAACGAGTCCGAGAATGTGATAACTCTGCGGAAAGAAGCCAAGTTTTTCTTTGAGGCCATGATCACCAAGCTGCTCGCCGTGATCGGCCGTGATGATGATCATGGTGTTTTCCCACATGCCCAGCTCGGCAAGTTTGTCCCAGACGCGACCAAGTTGTTCGTCGACGTCACTGATCATTCCGTAGTACTGCGCACGCATGTTGCGCACGCCGGCTTCGTCGAGTGGCGCAGATGCATCGGGGAGTTGCAAAAACATTTCGTGCGAAGGGTGCAGATCGTCACCGTGCGGAATCGGCAACTCGACATCGGCTGGGTCGTACGCAGTTGACCATTTGCCAGCAGCAGCGTAAGGCGGATGTGGTCGCAGGTAACTGGCGTGTGCAAACCACGGACCTCTCTGTTGGTCGAGCCATGCGAGTAAGTGGTCGGTCAAAAATGCAGAGATGCCAAATTCGGCTGGTCGATCTGGTTCAGTGGTGAGCGCTTGCTGAGCATTCATCGGCACATCGAATCCGTTCGCACGCAAGTGCTCAATCCACAACACATGATTTTCGGGAATAAAGAGTTTGCAGTCGAATCCGGTGAGCACGCCCTCATATGAGTTGAGTCGCCAGTCGTCTGGACCTGTTGCATCACGTGGATCAATCGCTTGATCGGTGTATCCAAAAAGTGCAGGCGAATATCCGGCACGCTGTGCGAGTAATGCAACATTGTCAAAACTTCGATTGAGTGGCGTGCCGTTGGCAACGACACGGTGATTCATCTGATACATGCCCGTGTACAAACTGGCGCGACCTGGCGAACATGGGGCACATTGGCTGTAGTGCTTGGTGAGTCGCACACCCTGTTTGGCGAGGCGATCCAAGTTGGGCGTTTTGACAAGTGGATGGCCAGCGACAGAGAGACAATCGGCACGAAATTGATCCAATGTGATGAGTAGGACATTGAGTGACATCAATGGTGAAGCGTAGTGTGAATGGCATGAATGACGGATTGCCGATGAGTGAAATTATTGCCACTGGCACGGGAGTGCGCTTGAGGGCGGTGAGGTGGGGAGACCCAGCAACTCATTCGGGCAAGCCAATTGTGTTGGTGCATGGTCTGGCATCCAATGCCATGTTGTGGGAAGGTGCGGCGCTTGCACTCGTGAAACTCGGGCATCCTGTCATCGCAGTTGATTTGCGCGGGCACGGCCTGAGCGGCAAACCCGATGGCGGGTACGACATGAGTTCGGTAACCGAAGATTTGGCTGGGTTGTTGACCGCAATTGCACCTCGTGGTTATGCGATGCCTGTTGTGTGCGGGCAATCATGGGGTGGGAATGTCGTTATTGAACTCGCTCATAAATATGCGCACCTTGTGAGCGGAGTGGTGCCGGTCGACGGCGGGTTCTTGGAATTGCAAAATAATTTTGCCGATTGGGAGTCGTGCGCTGTTGCATTGCGTCCACCAAATCTGATTGGCACACCGGCAAAACAAATGCGCGCATACATGCAATCAGCACATGCCGATTGGCCGCAGACCGGCATCAATGGTGCGATGGCAAACATGGAACATCTGCCCGACGGCACTGTTCGTCCTTGGCTCACTCTTGAACGCCACATGATGGTGTTGCGCGGATTGTGGGAACACAAGCCGACCGCTATATATAAGGACATCACCGTTCCAGTAATGTTTGTGCCGGCTGAAGGACCCGGTGGGGTGTTTGCAGAAACAAAACGCAGTGCCATTGAGCACGCCGTGCAGTTAGTGCCAAAGGTGAGGGTTGAATGGTTTAGCCCAGCCGACCACGATCTGCATGCCCAATATCCTTCGCGCTTTGCCGAAGTTGTGCACGTAGCCACTACAGACGGATTTTTTTCATGACACTTCCTCGCATCTTGACCATCATGGGCTCTGGCGAAACCGCGCCAACCATGGTCACGACTCACCGCATGCTGGCAGCGAAGTTGCCAAAGCCTGCTCGCGCAACATTGCTTGACACTCCGTATGGATTTCAAGAAAATGCCCCAGAACTAGCAACAAAGGCAGTCGAATATTTTTCAACAAGCATCAACATCACTCTTGATGTTGCTGGCCTTACACAAATGATTGGTGCCGACGCACTTGCTGTTGAGCGCGGCCTGCAATTGGTTGCTGATGCGCAATATGTTTTTGCAGGGCCTGGCTCGCCAACGTATGCATTGCGTCAATGGGCGGGTACTCCACTTGCTGGTCTGCTCACCAAAAAACTCCGCGATGGTGGCATCGTCACTTTTGCATCGGCTGCCGCACTGACGCTCGGTCGCTTCACGTTGCCGGTGTATGAGATTTACAAAGTTGGCGAGGAGCCGCGGTGGCTTGAAGGTCTCAATATTCTTGGTGAGGTGGGCATCAACGCAGCACTGATTCCGCACTACAACAATGCCGAAGGTGGTCACCACGACACCCGCTTTTGTTACATGGGTGAGCGTCGCCTCTCGATGCTCGAGCGTGAGCTACCCGACGATGTCTATGTGCTGGGTGTAGACGAACACACTGGTGTGGTCATTGACATAGATGCGCAGACAGCAACAGTGGTGGGTAAGGGCGTGCTCACCATTCGTGTGAAAGGTGTGTCGACCGAGATTGCAAGCGGTGAAGTGTTACCACTTGATCGCCTGCGCCAACCATTATCGAAGACCCAAAATGTTGCACACTCTGGTGCACCCTCGGTGGTGGCCAGCAAAACCGCAACGAGCGATGCTGCAACGAAACCTGCCGACACTTTTGACAGTAATTTGCGGCAAGCAACCGATCGACTCAACGATGCATTTACGCAAGCAATAACTGCTGGCGATGCAGACTCTGCTGCACGTGCTGCACTCGATTTGGATGACGCCATTGCTGGTTGGTCAATCGACACGTTGCAAAGCGACGATGCTGATTATGCGAGATCGGTATTGCGCAGCATGATCACTCGGCTTGCCGGTGCGGCAACTGGTGGTTTGCGTGACCCGCGCGAAGTAGTCGGGCCTTTTGTTCAAGTGCTGCTCGACTTGCGTGTGCAGGTGAGAGCAGACAAGCGCTTCGATTTATCCGACATGATTCGTGATCGTTTGGCCGAGATCAATGTAGAAGTGCGAGACACGCCACAAGGCGCCGAATGGGGCTTTCGCAACTAGACCTTTGCCGCACACATGTAGATATGGCAAAAAGCGTCAAAAATCAACGAGTAGAAGTTGGTGTCCGCGAACTCAAAAGCAAACTCAGTCATTACATCGACTTAGTGCAGCACGGTTCGGAGGTCATTGTGACTGAGCACGGTAAACCAGTCGTCAAACTTGTTTCTCTCGACAAGTCGCATCAGCAACTACAACAGCTCATAGATGCGGGTCTTGTGAAGCCCCCACTTGATGCAACTCGACCACGACCCAAGCCGATAAAAATTGAGGGATCAATGAGCGAGCTTTTAATTGAAATGCGTGGCGAGTGATCACCTATATCGATTCGTCGCTTTTCTTGAAGCTTTTGTTTGATGAGCAAGGAACCTCGCAAGCCCAAATGCTGTGGGATAGCCATCCGATACTGATTTCTTCACGGCTACTCCGCATTGAAGCACAAGCAGCACTCGCTCGTAGGAAATTGGATGGACGCATCACGTCGCAGGAGAGCCAAATTGTTGCGCATTCATTTGACGACCTGTGGGCCCGTTTGACTGTTGTAGAGATTTCGGAGCAGGTTGCAGAGTCTGCCTGCGAGATCGCTGAGTCCACACGGCTTCGATCGCTTGATGCAATTCATTTGGCATCTGCTGTTGCAGTTAATGCAGAGATGTTTGGCAGCTCCGATGTGAAACTCTGTCGTGCTGCTAGCGAACTTGGGTTTGCTGTGTTTAATCCTGAAGCAAACTAATTGCTAGATGTGGCCGAGTGAGGCCATCTTCATACGGTTGCGCGTGCCGGCAACTGCGTAGACAACGACAAACACCAATGCATCGAGCAAAATAATTGTGGCGCTCGCAGAAGTGTCAAGAAAATAGCTGAGATTCATTCCGACGAAACAGGTCGAAGCACCAATGATCGGTGAGATCCACAACATGCGGGCAAAACTGTTGGTGGTCATGCGTGCTGACGCAGCAGGGATAACCAATAGTGCTGAAATTAGCAATGTACCGATAACGCGCATAGTGACCAAGATGGTCAGCGACAACATGGCGAGTAGTCCTGCTTCAACAGCAGAAACATTGACTCCGCTTACTTGTGCAACGTCGCGGTCAAATGTAGAAAACAACAATCTGCGGTAGCCCAGTACCACAACAACCAAACCAAGTATGGCGACGCCAGAAACTGCATAAATATCAACCATCTGAACTCCTAGGACACTGCCAAATAACACGGCTTCGATGCTCTTTCCGGCCTGACCGTAGCGATTCATGAGTGCCAAGCCGAGTGCAAACGATGCGGTAGTCACAACACCTATTGCTGCGTCGGCACCGAGCACGCGGCGTCTTGCAACTCGAGCGATAAGCAAACCCGAGATGATGCCCCATACGCCAGCACCCAGAAAAAAATTGATGCGCAACACTGCACTGGCTGCAGCACCGCCAAACACGGCATGCGAGAGACCGTGGCCGATGTAACTCATGCCGCGCAACACCACAAATACACCGAGCAGTCCGCACAGCGCACCTGCGATGGTGGCGACGATGAGTCCTTGGCGGAAAAACTGAAATCCATACGGTTCCATCAGGTCTATCCCAAGAATCATTTGCCTTCACCTCGCATAGCAACGCGACCGTGATCAATAACGAGCGGCATGCCACCATGCTCGAGCACTTCCATCGGTGCGCCGTATGTTTGTTCAAGAACTTGTGGAGTAAGAACTTGGCGCGGATTACCGTCGGCAATCACCTTTTTGTTGAAGCACACCAAGCGTGGCAGGTGGGCTGCCAAACCATTGAGGTCGTGGGTGGTGAGCAAAATCGTCAGTCCCTTTTCGTGCAGATTGGCAAGCAAGTGCAAAATCTCGTGACGCGTGCGCACGTCGACACCCGATGTTGGTTCGTCCATGATCAAAATGTCTGGCTGGCTAAACATTGCGCGTGCCAAAAAGACTCGCTGTTGCTGACCACCCGAGAGTTCGCGAATATGTCGGTGAGCAACATCGGCAATGCCGAGTTGACCCAACACCTCGCGAACGGCTGTGCGTTCGGTTGTAGTAATGCGTGGCCACCAACTGGTTTTTGTGCGAGTCATTGCAATTACTTCTTCAACTGTGACGGGGAAGTACCAGTCGACAGTTTCGACTTGGGGTACGTAGCCAATTGTCAGATGTGGCTGCAACGTGATCGAGCCGTGCGCAACTGGGTGGGCGCCCATGATTGCATTGAGCAGCGTTGTCTTGCCCGAACCCGATGGACCAACGATGCCTACAAACTCACCGCGTTGGATTTGTAGGTATACGTCTTCCACTACGGGCGCATTGCCGTACGTGCACGAGACATGCGAGCAGTCGATCAGGGGTGTTGATGTCATGAGAACCCTATTGAGGGTAGACCGCAGTGTCCTTGGCTACATCACTCACGTCCAAAGATTTCAGTGCAGATGCGTCACCCCCGAGGGCTTCGACCATCGTGACAAAATCGAATCTCATTAATCCAAGCCATGAGTGCTCGGCATCGCCTGGCTCGCCAATGAGGTCATCGTCGCGCAGCACATCCACATATCGCACGTCGGTCTCCGCACCAATTTGTTCGAGTATTGGACTTGGGAATACTTCACTTCCAAAGATCGCCTTGACGTTTTCGGTCTTGACTTGATTGATGAGATCGCCGATTTCTTTTGGAGTTGGCTCGTTAAACGACGAGGGCTGCAATGCCCCAACAACGGTGTAGCCGTAATGTTTGGCGAAGTACGCATACGCATCGTGGTACGTCACAAGTTTGCATTGCGATTCGGGAACTGTGGCAGTTGCTGTCACCATCGCTGCATCAAGCGCATCAATCTTTGCGCTAAACGCAGTAAAGTTGGAGTCGTAGGTCGCGGCGTTGGCAGGATCGCGACGCACCAACACGTCGTGCACGACTTGTGCGTATTGCTTGGCCATCGGCGGGTTCGTCCATAAGTGTGGGTTTGGCTTGCCACCTTCTTTTGGAAACGAGAAGTCATATATATAGTCAGACTCTGGCAAGACATGAGTGCCAAGCTCGCAAACATTTGCACCGTCTTTGAGATTGGCAAGTGCCAAATCTTTTGTAGGTTCTTCGAGCACCAGTCCGTTGATGAAAACGATGTCGGCCGACTCAAGCGTCGCAGCGTCACTTGGTTTTGGCTCAAACGTGTGTGAGTTGGTTCCTTCTGGAACGATGCCCGTGACGAGTGTGCTCGTGCCTCCGGCAATATTGGCGACGATGCTGGTGATTGGCGCGACGGTTGTTGCGATGGTGAGCACTCCGTTTACGGGCGCACCCAGGTCGCAACCCATGCTCAAATCATCGCTAAAGACTTTTTGGCTGGAACATCCGTTGAGTATCAGCAAGGACATACAAAGATTAAGAGTGTTTCTGTGCCTCATGCGAGTGAGGATAGCAACGATGCTCGAGGTTTTGTTGCAGAGTCAGTGGCTGTCAATTAGCCTGAAAGTCGAGCAATAAATAAGTACAGGTAGTAACTCAAAGGGGAGAAGCCACCATGGCGAGAATCGTAAAAGCAGCGTTGCTGCAGACTGACTGGACAGGCGACAAAGAGTCAATGATCGACAAGCACGAGGCAGCAGCCCGTGAAGCAGCAAAGCAAGGCGCACAAGTGATGTGCTTTCAAGAATTGTTTTATGGTCCGTACTTTTGTCAAGTACAAGACCCACAATATTTTTCGTACACCGAGCCAATCCCCGACGGCCCAACAACAAAGCGCTTCCAAGCACTTGCAAAAGAACTCGGCATGGTGCTCGTGTTGCCAATGTACGAAATCGTTCAGCCAGGTTTGTACTACAACACCGCTGCAGTGATCGATGCCGACGGTCGTTACCTCGGCAAGTATCGCAAGCAGCACATTCCACAAGTTCCTGGTTTCTGGGAGAAGTATTACTTCACACCTGGCACCGGCGGGTATCCAGTCTTTGACACAGCAGTTGGAAAAGTTGGCGTGTACATCTGTTACGA
>JAQCJO010000037.1 GCA_027592925.1 Actinomycetota bacterium
CCAAGAAGGAAGATGTTGAGCGTGGCCAAGTGCTTTGTGCACCAGGCTCGATCACACCGCACACCAACTTTGAAGGTCAGGTGTACGTGTTGACGAAGGAAGAAGGCGGCCGTCACAAGCCGTTCTTCAACAACTACCGTCCACAGTTCTTCTTCCGCACCACCGACGTAACCGGCACTGTTGAATTGCCAAAGGGCACCGAAATGGTGATGCCTGGTGACAACGTGATGATGAGTGTCGAGTTGGGCAAACCAATCGCCATGGACGAAGGTCTTCGTTTCGCAATCCGCGAAGGTGGACGCACCGTTGGTGCTGGTCGCGTCGTCAAGATTCTGAAATAAAGAACTGACCGGCTGACACTCATGGCATCAAGCATCCGCATCCGTCTCAAGGCGTTTGATCACCAGATCATCGACGAATCTTCAAAGAAAATCGTCGAGACTGTTGCTCGCACCAATGCGACGGTACGGGGCCCGATTCCGCTACCTACCGACAAGCACCGTTACACGGTGATTCGTGGGCCGCACGTTGACAAAGACTCCCGTGAGCATTTTGAAATGCGCATTCACAAGCGTCTCATCGACATCATCGAGCCAAATGCCAAGACGATCGACAGCCTGCAGCGCATTGAGTTGCCTGCTGGTGTCGACATCGAAATCAAGCTGCAAAACAGTTAGTTTCAGCACCCATTCAATGGGAACCGTGCTTCAAGTAAGGTGCGCGGTACATGGTTGAGCGAAAGGTTGCAGTTTTACGCGCCGATGCTTCCGATCTAATCGGCGTTGGTCATGTCATGCGTTCACTCGCCCTGGGCGAAGCATTACTGGATGCCGCCTTTGACGTAGTGCTTGCATCCGTTGATCTGCCAGCAGGGATGCGAGAAGAAGCACGTAAATGTGGAATCACCGTTGTTGATTTGCAGTGTGAACCCTTTGGATCTGATGACGCAATTGCGACGCTGGCGCTTAACGGAGCAGTGCTTGTTATTGATGGTTACTTGTTTGAACGCGAGTTCTTTGAAATTCTTGAAAATCGAGCAACTAATTTTGCGGTGATTGATGACAACGTTGAGACAAAGGCACTTGCGCCATCGGTTGTGATCAATCAAAATCCGCATGCAACCGCCGAGATGTATGCGCATCTGTCGGCCAGCCCAAAGCTTTTACTTGGACTTCAATACGCATTGCTTCGACGAGAAGTTCGTGAAGCCACAAAACAATCGATCATTCCGGTTGCTGGAAAAGTGTTTGTGGCGATGGGCGGAAGTGATTTCTTACAGTTGACTTCACCAATTGTTGATGGACTAAAAGATTTGGATATTGAAATTTGTGTTGCCATTGGTCCGACTAATAGTCAGCGCCAACAAATAGAAGAAACAGTGAGGTCAATTCCTCGGGCACGAGTGATTCTTCAGGCCGATTACATCACGGAACTTGCATCGTCATCGCTGGCAATTCTCGCTGCAGGGTCGTCGTTGTGGGAAGCTGCGGCACTTGGTGTTCCATCAATCGGGCTCATCGTTGCCGACAATCAAATAGGAGCGTCGATTGGTGCAGAGCATTGCGGAATTTCTATTTCGCTGGATGTTCGTAATGGTCTGCACAACGAAAGCATCGTGTCGAATGTTGAGAATTTATTGACAATGACCAGCGGCGCTTTGGCAAAAATGGTGACTGCGACAAGAAGTGAAGTTGACGAATTTGGGTCTATGCGAGTGCTTCAAGTGATAGGTCCAAACTCGTGATTGTGCAGATTGAACAGGTCACTCCGGCCGACAAAAGTAAGTTGCTTCAGTGGAGAAATTCTGTGGAGGTTTCGGAGTGGATGTATACCAATCACGTCATCTCGGAAGCAGAACACTCGGCGTGGTTTGAGCAAATGTTGAACAATGAAGCAACCAAGTATTGGAAAATTGTTGTTGATTCCGCACCTGTCGGTGCTGTTATGTTGAGTGAGATTAATTCGGTTGAACAGACCTGCTCGTGGGCTATCTATCTAGGCGAATCTTCTGCGAGAGGTCTGGGCGTTGCTCAGGCCGCATGTTTGCTGAGTCTGAATTTCGCTTTCGACGCATTGAATCTTCGCCTTGTGAGATGTGAGGCAATTGCTCAAAACACTCGCGCAATTGGCTTATATGAGCAGGTTGGGTTTGTATCCAAACCCACTGATGCCGAATTTGTGCAGCGAGGTGAGTCCAATCTGGCCATCGTTAAACTTGAGTTATCGGATAGTGCATGGAAATCAGGCAAAGATGCATTGCATCAAATTCTCGACGAGAAGGGTGTGTCGTTAGATGGGCGGTAACGGCGTGTATGTGATTGCAGAGTTGTCTGCAAATCACGGCGGCAGTAAGTCGCGTGCGCTCGAAGTCGTGCATGCCGCTGCTGAGGCCGGCGCAGACGCAGTCAAATTTCAGCACTACACCGACCAGACAATTACGGTTCGCTCGAATCATCCAGACTTTCGAGTGAGTGGTGGAACACTGTGGGACGGGCGCCAACTTGCGGACCTCTACGCAGAGGCAATGATGCCGTGGGAGTGGACGCAGGATCTTGTTGCAGAAGCAAAAAAAGTTGGCATTGATTGGCTATCAAGTCCATTCGATAACTCGGCGGTTGATTTTCTTGAGACGTTCAACATTTCGACATACAAGATTGCATCCTTCGAGTTAATTGATTTGCCGCTCATTAGATATGTGGCGTCAAAGGGTAAGCCGATGATCATGTCGACAGGTATGTCAACTCTTGACGAAATTGATCGAGCAGTTCAGGCTGCTACAGAATCGGGTGCACCGAAAGTTTCGATTTTGCGCTGCAACTCGACATATCCAGCATCGAGTACAGAAATGGACCTCGCTGCAATACCCAAGATGATTAAGCGGTGGGGGATTCCAGTTGGATTGTCGGATCACACCATGAGTTCAGTGACTGCAATTGGTGCCGTGGCGCTTGGTGCAACCATCTTGGAAAAGCACATCACCATGCGCAGATCTGATGGCGGACCTGATGGCGCATTCTCACTAGAGCCACATGAGTTTGCTGCACTTGTGCGTGATGTGCGAGAGGCAAGTCTTTCTTTGGGTACTGCAAGGTTTGGTCCGTCGGCTTCGGAAGTAAATAGTTTGAAATTTCGCAGGTCGCTGCGAGCAGTTGCCGATATCAAAGCTGGTGAGAAGATCACACTGACCAATGTTCGCTCTGTGCGTCCAGCTGGTGGATTAATGCCAGACGATTTTTCATCGATTGATGGCTCAATTGCTTCTCGCGACATTGCGATCGGTGATCCGATCACGCGCGACCTACTGCAGCAATAACTCGTGAACTAGTTGCGTTCGTGCAGCACGCATTGCATCAGCGCAACGTCTAGCCACTTGCCAAACTTGCGACCGATTTCGCGCTCTATGCCCACGAGCGTGAAGCCACATGATTCGTGCAACTCACGCGACGCAGTACCCGATGCCTCGATGCGCGCCATCACCACATGAAAACCTGAGTCGGCAGCCTGCTCGAGCAGTGTTGTCAAGATCAGTCGACCGATACCTCGCCGACCTAAATCGCGTTTGACATACACAGAGTTTTCAACCGATGTGCTGTAAGCAGCACGGTCGCGGTATTCGCTTAAAGCTCCAAAGCCAACCACTTCATCCTCCGGAGTGACTGCCACGATTGCTGAAAATGCACCGCTGCGAGCAGTAATCCAAGCCGCTTGGGTTTCAAGCGCGCGGGGAATGAGATCAAATGTTGATGTCTCAAACTGCACTTCGTGATTGTAAATTTCGCGGATCGCAGCCGCATCGGTAACGAGCGCCCTACGGATACGCAGGTTGGCTGGATTGATCTGATTCACACAGGTGAACTTAGTTGCTAGCAGTGCCAAATGACCGTGTATTAAAGAATCTGTCCAGAATCTGCACTTACCGAAACGAGCCCTTGGTTTGTACGATGGAAAACACTTATGTCAGATTTCAATGGAGTTCCAGCAGAAGATGATGTGCCAGTCGTAGAAACCTCTGGTGACGCGTGGAATGACGCGATGGTCGAAGACGTGTCTGTAATTGCCGAACCGGAATCGCTGAGTAGTGCTCCAACAATTTCTACTCCTTTGCCTCCGCCTCCGCCTATGCCAGCAAATGTCAAGAGTCGACGTAAATTGCGCGCACTTGTTGTGGTGTTTGGAGTCCTGGCAGTTGGTTTCGGTGGCGGCATTCTGGGCACCATCGCTGTCGACGAGTGGGACATCACCATTGGCTCAACAAGAATTTCTGGCTCATCTAATGTGCCACTTGTTACAAGTGAAGTTGATTCAGATGATCCGAGTCTCGGCACCACAGTGGTCGCTCAAGTTGTGAATCAATTGGCCGACAGCGTTGTCACAATCAATAGCCAAATCAGTGATGCAACTGGTGAAGGCGAAGCAAGTGGAACAGGAGTAGTACTCACATCTGATGGAGAAATCTTGACCAACGCCCACGTGGTAGAGGGGGCAACAAAAGTAAGCGTGCGTTTTGCTGGTGAAACCGAACCACGCACGGCAACCGTGTTGGCCAGTGACCCTGGCAATGACTTGGCGCTCTTGAAAATCAATGCAACAAACCTGAAGCCCGCAACATTTGCTCAACCCGGCACCATTCGCATCGGTGACCAAGTGATTGCGATTGGTTATGCACTTGCACTTGACGGTGGGCCATCTGTGACGTCTGGAATTATTTCGGCACTGAAGCGCACAATCATCACCGAGTCGGGTGCGCTTAATGGATTAATTCAAACCGATGCCGCAATTTCATCGGGCAACTCTGGCGGGCCCCTCGTAAATTTGCGAGGCGAAGTGGTAGGCATCAACACCGCCGTTGCACGCAGTGATGACAATCAGGCTGCTAACAACGTCGGTTTCTCAATCTCGGTAGACGAGATTGGTCCAGTGCTTGAACAATTGCGCAGCCAGGCCAGTGGCGTTGCCCGGGAGGAGGGCTTTCTTGGAGTAGGTCTTGCCGCCCGCACCGATGGGGGTCAGGGAGCCATCATCACCAGCGTTCAGCCCGATTCGCCAGCAAGTTTGGCCGGAATCCAGCAAGACGACATCGTTCTGTCGGTAGATGGCGAGCCAATTGATGGCCAGGCTGGGTTGGTGGCTGCAATTCGCGACGCCGCACCTGGTCAAACCGTTGAAATCGAGATTTTGAGAGGTGTAAAGCGACTCACGGTCAAGGCAACTCTGGTCGCTCGCGTTCAGGAATAGCCCCAGAAATTTGCCCCTACTTCTTGGTGGTTAGGCGTTTGGAGACGCCAAAATGCGCCGATAGGGTAATGAGTCCGTATTCACGACTTTCTTGGCACAGTGCTGGGGCGGTCATTAGTAGCAACTTGACGTCACAATCGACGTCTGCAAGTACCTCGGTAATACGAGGAACCTTGCAGCAACAACGTTTTCGGTGCTCCGCCGGCGTTGCCGGGCGGAGCATTTCCGTTACCGGAATCGATTGGACGAATGGGCGTTACGAGTACACCGAGTTTTACGAAGATCACGATATTCACGAAGTAGAAAAGGGCACAGGTCGCCGTTATGGCACAAAAAGCAATCGTCGGCGAGAAGGTCGGCATGACACAGATTTGGGACGACGCTCAACACGTCATTCCCGTCACTGTGTTGCGCATCGAACCAGCCCGTGTTGTACAGGTCAAGACTGGTGAGCGTGATGGCTACTCCGCTCTTCAAGTGACCTACGGGCAAAAAGATCCAAGAAAGTTGACAAAGGCTCAGGCCGGTCACTTTGCTTCAGCAAACGTGCCTGCGGGTCGTCGTCTTGTCGAGTTGCGTCTCGACTCGGTAGACGGTTTCCAAGTTGGACAAGAAATTGCTGTTGACATTTTGACCGTTGGCGAAAAAGTTGACGTCACTGCAGTCAGTCGCGGTAAGGGTTTTGCTGGTGGTATGAAGCGCCACAACTTCCGCGGTCAAGGCGCCAGTCACGGTAACCACAAGCATCACCGTGCTCCTGGCTCGATCGGCTCATGCTCATTTCCTGGTCGCGTATTCAAAGGTCTTCGCATGGCTGGCCACATGGGTCACGAGCAAACAACCACTCTCAACCTTGAAGTCGTACAAGCCGACCTCGAGCGCGGATTGTTGTTGGTACGCGGTTCAGTTCCTGGTCCAAACGGCGGCGTCGTAATTGTGCGCAACGCGGTGAAGGGAAAATAGCAACATGACAACTGCAAAACCAGCAAAAAAAGTAGCGGCAAAGAAAGCTGTGAAGAAGGCAGCTAAGGCTCCAGCCAAGAAAGCAGCCGCAGCAAAAACTGCTCCTGCAAAAACAGGTTCCACAGCTTCGTTGCCAGCAGAGTATTTCGGTATCGAGCCAAACGTTTCAGTGATGCACCAAGTTGTCACGGCACAGCTCGCACACCGTCGCTCAGGCACACAAAGTTCAAAGACACGTTCCGAAGTTCGCGGCGGTGGCACCAAGCCATTCAGCCAAAAGGGCACCGGTAACGCACGTCAGGGTTCATCGCGCGCACCACACATGGTCGGCGGTGGAGTTGCGTTAGGACCAAAGCCACGCAAGTACTCACAGCGCACACCTAAAAAGATGATTGCGCTTGCACTTCGTTCTGCTTTGTCGGATCGTGCTCTCGACAACAAAGTAGTTGTTGTTGATAAGTGGAGTTTCGATGCTCCAAGCACCAAGTTGGCTTCAGCTTTGCTCGACCAATTGGGTGTTGACGGCAAGATCATGGTGGTTATCGACCGCACAGACGAGATTGCAAACAAGAGTTTCCGCAACCTCACCAACGTGCAAGTTGTAACCACAAACGAACTCAATGCATACGACGTGTTGTGCAACGACTGGCTCGTGTTTACACAGGCCAGCCTGCCAAAGACTGTGGAGGTAGCAAAGTGAAAGACCCACGCGACATCATCTTGCGCCCGATTATTTCGGAGAAGAGCTACTCATTGATGGACAAGGGAACGTACACATTTGAAGTACGCCCGGATGCCAGCAAGCCAGAAATTCGCGATGCGATTGAATCCATTTGGAATGTCAAGGTCACTCGCGTAAACACACTCAACCGAATTGGCAAGTTTCGTCAGGCTCGCGGCACCAACCGTCTCGGCCAACGACCAAGCACCAAGCGGGCCATTGTCACTCTTCAAGCGGGAAATGAAATCCCGTTGTTTGAGAACTAGAGCGAGCGACCAAAGGACTTTTATGGGAATTCGTAAACGTAAACCAACCAGCGCAGGAATGCGCTTTCAGACTGTCTCTGACTTTGCTGACATCACCAAGAGCACGCCTGAAAAGACACTGCTCGCCAAGAAGACTTCGGCCGGTGGCCGCAACGTCTACGGTCGCGTCACTTCACGTCACCAAGGTGGTGGACACAAGCAGCAGTACCGCATTATTGACTTCAAGCGCATCACCGATGAGTACGAAGCAAAAGTTGCTGCCATTGAGTACGACCCAAACCGCACATGTCGCATTGCATTGTTGCATTATGCAGACGGTTCGAAGGCATACATCTTGGCTCCTAAGGGTCTCGAAGTTGGCATGATCGTGCAGAGCGGTGCAAAAGCCGACATCAAAGTTGGTAATGCACTTCCACTTCGTTACATGCCAGTTGGAACTGTTGTTCACAACATCGAATTGCGTCCTGGCCAAGGTGGCAAGGTTGCACGTTCGGCCGGCATGGCAGTGCAACTTGTCGCCAAAGAAGGCGTGTATGCAACATTGCGTATGCCAAGTTCTGAAATGCGTCGCGTTCCAATCGATTGCCGTGCAACTATCGGCGAAGTTGGCAACGCAGAGCACGAACTGATCAAGATCGGTAAAGCAGGCCGCAACCGTTGGAAGGGCGTTCGCCCACAATCACGCGGTGTTGTAATGAACCCTGTCGATCACCCACTCGGTGGTGGAGAAGGCAAGACCTCTGGTGGTCGTTCGCCAGTATCGCCTTGGGGTAAGCCAGAGCGTCGCACACGCAATCGCAACAAGGCTTCACAGTCACTCATCGTTCGTCGTCGTCGTTCCGGAAAGGGTCGGGGGTAAGTAAATGTCACGCAGTTTGAAAAAGGGTCCTTTCGTCGATGAGCACTTGCTCAAGAAGTTGGACGCAATGAACGAGAGCGGCGACCGCAAGGTCATCAAGACGTGGTCACGTCGCTCAACAATTATTCCTGACATGATCGGCCACACGTTTGCCGTTCACGACGGTCGCAAGCACGTTCCTGTTTACGTTTCGGAATCAATGGTTGGTCACAAGTTGGGCGAATTCGCTCCAACCCGTACCTTCCGTTTCCACGCCAGCCAGGAAAAAGCAGCAGCAGCGGCGGCTAAGTCATGACCGGTCCAAAGCTCAACGAAAAGAACCGCATTGCCGGTTCGTCAAGCGGTACTCGCGCTCGTGCAATGAACGTGCGTATGTCTGCATCAAAGGTTCGCGTTGTTCTTAACTTGATCCGCGACGCCGATGTCAAGTCAGCCGACAACACACTTGTGTTGTTGCAGCGCGACTCGGCACACGACGTGCGCAAGTTGCTTGCTTCGGCAGTTGCTAACGCAGTCAACAACGACTCGAAAGATGCCGACGACTTGTACGTCAAAGCATGCTTCGCAGACGAAGGTCCGACCATGAAGCGTTTCCGTCCACGCGCCAAGGGCCGTGCCGGACAAATCTTGAAGCGTTCATGCCACATCACGATTGTCGTTGACACATTGACCGAGAAGGCAATGGCGTCACGCGAACAATCAATCGAAGCAAAGGGTGCAACCAAGACATCGAGCCGTTCGGCCCGTGTTGCGGCAAGCCGTGATCGTGTAAAGAAGTCCGTTGCTACTGATGCTGCTGTTGACAGCGCACCAGTTGTCGATGAACCAGTTGCGCAAGTTTCTACAGAGTCTGGTGAGGAGAACTGATGGGCCAGAAGATCAATCCGTACGGTTTCCGCCTGGGAATCACCACCGACTGGAAGAGCCGTTGGTTCAGTGTTAAGGAATACCGTCATTACCTCACCGAGGACTGGAAGATTCGCGATTATTTGACCGTGCAGCTTGCTGATGCTGCTGTCAGTCGTATCGAGATCGAGCGCACTCGCGACAAGTTGCGAATTGACGTGCACTCTGCACGTCCAGGCATTGTCATTGGTCGCAAAGGCCAAAAGGCCGACGAATTGCGCGCAGGTTTGACACAACTCACCGGCAACAACAAGGTGCAGTTGAACATCACCGAAATCAAGCAAGCCGAACTCGATGCCGCACTTGTGGCGCAGGGTGTTGCTGATCAGTTGGTCAACCGAATCGCATTCCGTCGCGCAATGAAGCGTGCAGTGCAAAACGCACAGAAGTACGGCGTTGAGGGCATTCGAATCCAGTGTTCAGGTCGTCTTGGTGGAGCAGAAATGTGCCGCACCGAGTGGTACCGCGAAGGTCGCGTTCCATTGCACACACTTCGTGCCGACATCGACTACGGATTCCGTGAAGCAGCAACTGCCGCAGGTCGCGTTGGCGTCAAAGTTTGGCTGTACAAAGGCGAGATCTTGCCTTACAAGAGCCCGAACGACGATCGCATTGCTCGCGAAGCAGCGATGGCCGTTGGTCAGACTTCAGGACATTCGGAAGCAACTCTCAAGGTTGTTAGTTCAGCTGGCCCACGCGTTGCCGAAGTTGACGAGATGGAAATTACACCTCTCGTGAAAGAAGCCGATCCAGAGTTCGAGCGTTTGTTGGCGGAAGAAGAAGATATTCAACGTCGAATCGTCGATTCGCATGAGACCCCGCACTTCCGTAAAGAGGACTAATCATGTTGGAACCACGCAAAGTTAAATATCGCAAGCAGCACCGCGGTCGTACCGGCGGCATCTCGAAGGGTGCAACCGAACTCGCTTTCGGCGAATATGGCATCCAGGCTCTCGAGCCAGGTTGGATCACTGCGCGTCAGATCGAAGCAGCACGTATTGCCATGACCCGTCACATCAAGCGTGGTGGCAAGGTGTGGATCAACGTGTTTCCTGACAAGTCAGTAACCAAGAAGCCTGCAGAAACCCGCATGGGTTCCGGCAAGGGAAACCCAGAGTTGTGGGTTGCCGTTGTCAAGCCAGGTCGCGTGTTGTTCGAGTTGTCATACCCAAACTCGGCAACTGCACACCAAGCTCTTGAGCGTGCAGTTCAAAAACTGCCGATCAAGGCCCGCATTATTAGCCGTGAGGAGGCAATCTGACATGGCCCGTGAACTAGCAGAATTGCGTGACATGGATCTCGCCACTTTGGTGGAAGAACTTCGTGCGTCAAAACAAGAAGCACTCAACTTGCGATTCCGTCATGCCACTGGTCAACTCGAGAACACCGCCGAGTTGGGCAAGGTCAAGCGTCAAATCGCACGTATCAACATGCTGATTCGTCAGGGCGAAATCGCCGCTGCCGAAATGGCAGGAAAGTAAACGATCATGACTGATTCAACCGTTACTCCAGTGACAGACGAAACTCGTAACGCACGCAAAGTGCGCGAAGGTACCGTCGTGTCCAACAAGATGAACAAGACGATTGTGATTTCAATTGTCGATCGCGTTCCACACCCTCGTTACTCGAAGTTTGTGGCCCGCACGAAGAAGTTGTATGTGCATGACGAGGCCAACGACGCCCAAATTGGCGACCGTGTTCGCGTGATGGAAACTCGCCCAATGTCAAAGCAGAAGCGTTGGCGCCTGATTGAAGTACTGGAGCGTGCAAAGTGATTCAGCAAGAAAGTCGTTTGACTGTCGCCGACAACAGTGGCGCAAAAGAAGTGCTGTGCATCAAGGTGCTCGGTGGCACGCGTCGTCGTTACGCATCGATCGGTGATGTCTTCATTGGCACCGTCAAGGACGCAATTCCTGGCGCAGGTGTCAAGAAGGGCGAAGTTGTTCGCTGTGTAGTGGTTCGTGTCAAAAAAGAGAAGCGCCGTCCAGACGGCAGCTACATCCGCTTTGACGAAAACGCAGCAGTGTTGATCAAAGAAGACCTCACCCCACGTGGCACCCGTATTTTCGGACCAGTTGGCCGTGAACTTCGCGACAAGAAATTTATGCGAATCATTTCGCTCGCACCGGAGGTGTTGTAGTCATGAAGCTCAAAAAGGGTGACACAGTTGTCGTCATTGCCGGAAAAGACAAAGGCAAGCAAGGCGAGATCACAACAGTTTTGCCAAAGCAAAACAAAGTCAAGATCGCTGGCGTAAACACCGCCAAGCGTCACTTGGTCGCGCGCGGTAACAACGCCAACACTGGCGGAATCATCGACAAAGACATGCCAATTGATGCTTCGAACGTGATGTTCGTGCACAAGGGCAAGCCAACACGTGTTGGTTACAAGATCAAGGATGACGGCACCAAGGTGCGCGTTGCCAAGAGCACCGGAGACGAAATCTAATGGCCTCAACAAATCTCTACACACCGCGCTTGAAGGCGCACTATAACGACGTTGTTCGTACCGACTTGATTAAAGAGCTCGGCGTCACGAACGTGATGCAAGTACCAACGTTGCAAAAGATTGTGATCAACATGGGCGTTGGTCGTGCAACACAACAAGCTTCTTTGATCGACGGCGCAGTTTCAGACTTGACAGCGATCTCTGGCCAGAAGCCAATCGTCACCAAGTCACGCACCGCAATCGCTTCATTTAAGTTGCGCGAAAACCAAGCCATTGGTGCCAAGGTCACCATGCGCGGAGATCGCATGTGGGAGTTCATGGACCGTTTGATTTCGGTCGCAATTCCTCGCATCCGTGACTTCCGTGGTTTCCCAGGCAAGTCGTGGGACGGCAACGGCAACTACACATTTGGACTCACCGAGCAGTTGGTGTTTCTTGAAGTGAGCTACGAAAAAGTAGACACCACACGCGGCATGGACATCACCATCGTGACGTCGGCCAAGACCGACCTGGAAGGAAAAGCTTTGCTCGATGCATTTGGTTTTCCATTCCGCAAGGGCGAAGAGCCAGCATCATCCAAGAAATCACGTGGGGCAGCCAAGCGCTCAGCGTCAAAGAAGAAGAAGTAAAGGGACCAACTCATCATGGCAAAGAAATCACTCGTCCTCAAAGCAGCAAAGACTCCTAAATTTAAGGTGCGCGGCTATACGCGCTGCCAAAAATGTGGACGTGCTCGCGCTGTGTATCAGAAGTTTGGATTGTGCCGCTTGTGCTTGCGCAAGATGGCACATGCCGGGGAAATTCCTGGTTTGACAAAGGCAAGTTGGTAGGCCCGTCATGATGACCGATCCAATCGCCGACATGCTCACCCGTATTCGCAACGCGAATGCTGCAATGAAAGACGAAGTACTGATGCCTGCATCCAAGCAGAAGACAGCGCTTGCTGACATTCTGAAAAAAGAGGGCTACATCTCCGACTTCACCATCGCACCAAATCCATCGGGCCCAGCGCAGATCATGAAAATTGATCTCAAGTATTCCGATGACCGCAAGCGCACCATCTCGGGTATTAAGCGCGTGTCCACACCAGGATTGCGCGTCTATCGCGCAGCCACCGACGTACCTCGTGTACTCGGCGGTTTGGGTGTAGCAGTTCTGTCCACCAGCCAAGGGCTCATGACCGACCGCGAAGCGCGCAAGCGCAACGTTGGCGGTGAAGTCATGTGCTTCGTTTGGTAAGAGCAAAGAACTACTAGGAAAGAGTAAACATCATGTCTCGAATTGGAAATGCAGCAGTCGTCGTGCCTTCGGGTGTCGACGTCAAGATCTCGGGTTTGTCCGTGACGATCAAGGGACCAAAGGGAACGCTGACGCGTGATTTTCCAGTTGGTGTTTCGATCAAACACGTCGACAACAACATCACTGTGGCACGCGACAATGATGAGCGCGATGCGCGCGCACGCCATGGTTTGGTGCGCACGTTGGTGAGCAACATGATCATCGGTGTTACCGATGGTTATTCAAAAGAACTTGAAATCATCGGCGTTGGTTATCGCGCAGAAGCCCAGGGCCCAAGCAAATTGAAGTTGGCACTTGGCTTTTCACACCCAGTAGTGATCAATGCACCAGCTGGCGTGACGTTTGATGTTCCGACCCAAACACGAGTGATCGTAAAAGGTCCAGACAAGGAAGTTGTCGGTCAAGTTGCTGCCAACATCCGCGAAATTCGCAAGCCAGAGCCATACAAGGGCAAGGGTGTGCGTTATTTGGGTGAGCGAGTACTGCGTAAAGCAGGCAAGACCGGCAAGAAGTAACCTGAAATACATTGGAGATTTTGACATTATGAAAACAGCAGCAAGCCAGCGCCACACAGGTCGCTTGCGTCGTCATCGACGAGTGCGCAAGAAGATCACAGGTACAGCCGATCGTCCACGCATGGCTGTGTATCGCAGCAACAAGCACATCAGCGTGCAAGTGATCAATGACTTGGACGGCACCACGATTGCATCAGCATCAACAGTCGAGCCAGAACAGCGCAAGCATGGTTCGGGTGCAACAGTCGAAGCAGCAACACGCATTGGCAAATTGATTGGCCAGCGCACGAAGGCTGCAGGAATCACAAGTGTCGTTTATGACCGCGGTGGATTTTTGTTCCACGGTCGTGTAGCAGCAGCGGCAGACGCCGCCAGAGAAGCAGGGTTGGAGTTCTAATGACAAACATGGAAAAAACAGGCAAGCCACCACGCAAGCAAGAGTCGCATTACCCAGTTCCTCGCGTAACCGAGCCTGGTCAGATGCGCGAGTCACGCGTGGTACACATCAATCGCGTGGCCAAAGTGGTCAAGGGCGGTCGTCGCTTTTCGTTCACCGCACTTGTTGTGATCGGTGACGGGGCAGGTCGTGTTGGCTTGGGCTACGGCAAGGCCAAAGAAGTTCCATTGGCCATCCAAAAGGGCACAGAAGAAGCAAAGCGCAACCTCTTTAACGTGGCGCTTGCTGGTTCGACAATCGTGCACCAAGTGCTCGGCATCAATGGTGCTGGCCGCGTGCTCTTGAAGCCTGCTGCTCCTGGTACCGGCGTTATTGCTGGCGGTGCTGCTCGTATCATCTTGGAAGAAGCCGGCATTCATGACGTGCTTGCTAAGTCACTTGGTTCGTCAAATGCAGTCAACGTTGCCCGTGCAACGATCAATGGTCTCAAAGATCTGCAACGCCCAGACGAAATTGCTCGCCGCCGCGGTATTCCTGCAGAGTCGTTTGTTCCAAAAGGATTGCTGCGTGCATTTAATGAGCGCAAGAACGCACAAGGAGCTCACTAACCATGGGTGCATTTAAAAAGCCAGGTCGCACAATTCGCGACCGCAAGCCACAGGCCAAGAAGGCTGCAGCAGAGGCACGCGCCGAAGCAGCAGCACTCAAAGCCGCATCGGGCAACACCTCGACAAAGCGCGTCAAGCGCGTCAAGGTTGCACACACCGGTCCAACTATCACTGTGACGCAAGTGCGTTCCGAAATCGGCAACAAGCCAAAGAACCGCGCAACATTGCGCGCACTTGGTTTGCGTCGTATCGGACACACCAACGTGTTGCCAGATCGTCCAGAAATTCGTGGCATGTTGCGACGAGTTCCTCACCTGATTGAAATCAAGGAAGGCAAGTAATCATGCGCGTTGATCAACTGGCCCCATCAAAGGGCTCAACCAAAAAACCAAAGCGCGTCGGTCGTGGTATCGGCGGTAAAGGTGGCAAGACCGCAGGTCGTGGTACCAAGGGTCAGTACGCCCGTAACACGGTTGCCCGTGGTTTCGAAGGTGGACAGATGCCGCTCAAGCAGCGCGTGCCAAAGTTGAAGGGGTTCAACAACCCATTCCGCGTCGAATATCAAG
>JAQCJO010000004.1 GCA_027592925.1 Actinomycetota bacterium
CTCAGTAGGCAGAGCATGCGCCTGAAAAGCGCAGGGTCACCGGATCGACGCCGGTCCCGACCACAATTGATTACAGCACGTGGATTGAATACTGCGCGAAATCGTTATGAGTTTGCTGCGGGAATTATTCGCACCAAAGTTTCTTGCGAAACAGTGGCTACATGCGTTCCATCTTGAGCAAATACATATCCCTGCGTAAGGCCTCGCCCGCTGCCATAAGACAAGCACGACATTTCATATAAATGCCACTGATCGGCGCGCACTGGGCGATGGAACCAAACGGTGTGATCCAAACTCGCATGAAAATTTCCGCCTGCAGTTGAAGCCTTCAATAGTTCAGGAATTGCCAGCACCACACTTTCGTTGGGCAAGTCATCTGACAAATATGCAAGTGCGCAGCGATGCGATAGCTCGTTATCACCGAGCGAATCTTTAACTCGAAACCAAGCAGCCATGCGGCCTGTGCCTTCACGAGAAATTCCTGTCAGCGCAGACTGCGGCACTGTTCTGCGATTGAGAAACGTGCTCCACGAAGTTTCTTCAATTTCATCGGGCTGCATGATGTCGTGTTGATGAACAATGTTCGAGATATCTGGTGAGTGCTCAAACTTTTGGAACGAGGCTTCCAGGTTGAGAATCGCACCGTCATCTTGACGTGCCACAACTCTCCTGGTGCTAAAACTCTTGCCGTCGCGAATGCGATCGACTTCATATCGAACCGGTTGAGTGTTTTTGCCGCGGCGAATGAAGTATGCGCGCACCGAGTGCGGCAACATGCCGTCCTCAATCGTGTACGCAGCAGCACGCAATGCTTGAGCAACAATATGCCCGCCATAGAGGCCGCCCCACGGATATTCGAGACCCTGCCCCACATACACATCCCCGTTGTGGGACGTGAGGTCAAACAGTTCGTGAAGGTTCACGACCCGAAGTCGTATCCAAGATCGGTAGCACTCAACATCGGCTCGTAAGCGATGCCGGCTTCTTGTGCCATTTGCGCACAAGTTCCACCGCGATCGACAATGACCGTGATGAATTGTGGAATTGCACCGAATGCGCGCACGGCATCGACTGCCTCAAAAATTGAGAGGCCCCGCGTCACCGTGTCTTCAACGATTGCAACTTTGTCGCCAGGTTGTAACGCACCAGCAATTCTTCCCGTTACTCCGTGATCTTTGGCTTCTTTGCGCACACTAAAGCTGCGCAATTGTCGTCCTCGCGTTGCGGCGACTGCGGCAATGCCATATGCAACTGGGTCAGCGCCCATCGTCAGCCCACCTATTGCAGTTATTTCGTTTGGTAGCAAACTTAAAGCAACATCGGCAACTAACAAGATGCCGTCTGCTCGACACGCAGTTTGCTTGGTATCAAGAAACCACTTACTCGTGCGACCAGACTTGAGCGTGAAGTCGCCCGTCTTGAGCGAATGTTGCAATACATGTGCGCGAAGTGCTTCGCGAGCGGCATCGATGCTTGGCAAGTTGCTCATTGTGCAAGACCGTGTGTTGCATCAATTGCCGAGTGGGCATGACGAACCGCACGGTCAATATCAAATGCTTGATCTAATTGCGATGCGTTTAATGTGACACGCTTGTCTGCGGTCAACACATCTCGAAATGGTTTGCGTTCGCGCCATGCAATAGCCGCATCTTCCTGCACGATCCGATACGCATCGTCTCGCGAAAGGCCAGAGTCGACAATTGCGAGCAGCACCGGTTGAGAAAACACCACACCAAAACTGCTGTCGAGGTTTTCTTTCATTCGTTGTGTGTCAACTTCGAGCCCGCTGATTAATCGGGTGAGGCGCTTAATCATGTAATACACGAGTATTGACGAATCTGGAAGCACGATTCGTTCTGCGGACGAATGCGAAATATCTCGCTCGTGCCAGAGCGCAACATTTTGCAAACCAGACTGCAAGTTTCCACGGAGCACCCGTGACAAGCCGGTCAGTGTTTCTGCCGAAATTGGATTGCGCTTATGCGGCATCGCCGAACTGCCTTTTTGGCCTGGCTTGAAACCTTCGCGAACTTCGCTCACTTCGGTGCGTTGCAAGTGACGTAACTCAACCGCCACTGCCTCGATGCTGGTGCCGATAGAAGTGCACGCCCACAAATATTCTGCATGTCTGTCGCGCGCAATTACCTGCGTTGCCGGCACGGGTAACAGCCCCAGCGATTTTCCAACATGTGCTTCAACTGCTGGATCAATATTTGAATAGGTGCCGACTGCCCCCGACAACTTGCACACGGCAATGTTGTTTCGTGCAGCAGTCATGCGTTGACGATCGCGATCCAGTTGCAGTGCCCACAGCGCAACCTTTGCTCCAAACGTTGTTGGCTCGGCGTGAATGCCGTGAGTTCTGCCGATCATTGGTGTGTTGCGATGCGCCTCTGCAAGTTTGACCACAGCCGTAATCAAGTCGTTGAGGGCTGCAAGCGTTACATCGCTTGCATCTTTGAGCATCCAGCACCAAGCAGTATCAACTACATCAGTTGAAGTAAGACCGTGATGAATCCATGCACCTGCCGGCATACCAATGCGTTGTTGCACGACATCGACAAAAGCTGCAACATCATGATCAGTTACTTTTTCGCGTTCTGCGACATCGGCAACAAATGCTGCGTCTACTTTGGGTGCACGCGCGCGACATTCTTTAGCGTCGGAATTTGGTACAACTCCCAACTGTGATTGGGCCTCGGTGGCGAGCAACTCAATTTCGAGATAACGAGCAAACCGTGACTCGTCCGAAAAAATATCTGCGATCTCGGGTAGTGAGTAGCGATCAATCATCAGCGAATCACGCAATCATCACGCTCGGGGCCAACGCCAATCATGGTGACTGGCACGCCAACATGTCGTTCGACTGTTTCTACAAACGTGCGGGCTGCAAGAGGCATTGACTCAAAGGTACGGCATTCGCGCAAGTTTGTTTTCCAACCCTTGAGCTCCACATATTCAGCCTCGACTCGACCTAGCAACTCGATGTCGTCCGGGTATCCAGCAATTTTTTTGCCGTTGAGTGTGTACCCAATGCCCAACTGAATCGTGTCAAATGTGTCGAGCACGTCCAGTTTGGTAAGCGCGATCTCGGTGAGCGAATTGAGTCGCACTGCATGGCGCAGCATGACCAAGTCGAGCCAGCCTGGTCGGCGACGACGGCCTGTAACGGTTCCAAATTCGTGACCGATATCAACAATGGCATCGCCAAGCGCTCCGTGCAGTTCAGTTGGGTACGGTCCCGCACCAACCCGAGTGGTGTATGCCTTTGCAATGCCAACAACTCGCGTGATGTAGCGCGGCCCAATGCCAGTGCCTGCACACGCTCCACCCGCAGTTGGATTGGATGAAGTCACGAACGGATATGTGCCGTGATCAATGTCGAGAAACGTTGCTTGAGCACCTTCGAGAAGCACGCTCTTGTTTGCTTCGATTGCATCGTGCAACATATCGACAGTGTTGGCAATATACGGAACAAGTCGTTGAGCAAGCACCACAAATCGCGCGACTACTTCTTCTATATCAAACGACTCACCGCCAACAGACTTGAGCATTGCAAGGGCTGCCGTTGCGCGCTCGCGCACCAACTTCTCAAAACGATTCAGGTCACGCACATCTCCTGCACGAATACCTATCCGCAATGCTTTGTCGGCGTATGCGGGACCAATTCCCTTCAGAGTTGTGCCGATCTTGGCATCACCGCGACCATTTTCGGCAACAGCATCGAATGCTTGGTGCCAAGGAAAAATAAGTTGGGCAAGGCTCGAGACTTTCAATCGTGAGCACGACACACCACGACCTTCTAAAACGTCAATCTCGTTGAACAGGGTTGGCATGTCGACAACAACTCCGTTGCCAATTACAGGAGTGACGTGCCCGTACAAGACTCCGCTCGGAACAAGTTGCAGTGCATAGCGCTGATCGCCTACGACAACGGTATGGCCGGCGTTGTGTCCGCCCTGATAGCGAACTACATGTGAATGAGTGCCTGCCAAAAGGTCAATGATTTTGGCCTTGCCTTCATCACCCCATTGGGTACCAACGACAACTGCGACGGGCATACAACGCTCCTACTTAAATTGTGGGGAACGTAATAAGAGTCTAGTGCCTGATGCTCGACATCTCACTCGTCTCGGCGAAAGATGCTTGGTCTGCTACCGAAAACAGTGACCGACTGACGTAGTGGCACCAACTCGAAACGGCCACTGCGCTCAACAACCGACACAGCAACAGCCAGTTCGCGTTGCAACTGCGCTACTTCGGCCCGCAACTGTGCAACGTGAACTTCAAGTTCGAGAACTTGCCGAATGCCCTCTAAATTCATGCCGACTTCTGCCAATTCGCTAATGCGCAACAACCGTTGTATGTCGGCGTTGCTGTATCGCCTGTTGCCACCTGTTGTGCGGGCAGGTTGCAACAACCCGCGACGCTCGTAAATGCGCAATGTTTGTGGATGCACACCCGCAAGTTCGGCTGCAACCGAGATCACGTATACGGCATGTAACTCGTGTTCCATTGGCTAACCCCTTTTCTTTGCTGATGCTGATTGCAACACCGACTCGCGTATGGAATCAGTTGTTGCCGCAGCAAAATCGGTTACTGCTTGTTGCTGTTGGTCATTCATTATTGTTGGCACTTTTACATCCACCGTGACAATTAAGTCGCCGGTTGATTTTGCTGCAGTTATTCCTTTGCCCTTAATACGGTGACGTGAACCGGATTGAGTTCCTGGCTTGAGTCTCAACTTGACGAGTGAACCGTCAAGTGTTGGGACATCAATGTCGGAACCAAGTGCTGCTTCGGCAAACGTGATGGGCAGGTGGAGAGTGAGATGCAGTGCATCACGAGAAAAAACTGGATGCGGCGTAACTCGGCACGACACAATCAAGTCCCCCGCTGGACCGCCATTGCGCCCAGGCCCACCTCGTCCTTTCAGTCGAATTCGTTGTGCATCATCTACTCCACCAGGAATGCGCACGTTTACTTCGCGAGCCCGCATCTCGACACCTGTGCCTCGACACCCGATGCACGGAGTCTCAATGACAACTGTTCGACCATTACATCTTGGGCACGGTGACGAAAATGCAAAAGGGCCTTGGTTGTCCTCGACGACTCCGCGACCACGACACTGTGGGCATTGTTTCGGTGATGTGCCAGCACGTGCTCCACTGCCGTTGCACGACGAACACTCTGCTTCAGATGTCAGATGCAAAGTCGTAGTGAGACCGTGGGCAGCATCGGTGAAATCAAGTGTGAGCGCTGCCTCTATCTCGGCCCCGCGTTGCGGACCAACACCACTGTTATTGCGGCGACGACCACCACCAAACATTTGACCGAGCAAGTCGCTCATGCCACCCGCACCCATGTTGCTGTCGTCGAAACGAAATGAGCCAGGAGAATGGCCGCTCTGGCCACCAGGACCAAACGACGACGGACCCACGCGACGAACTTCGTCATATTCTTTGCGTGTCTCGTCGGTGCCAAGCACGTCATAGGCCGCTGCTATTTCTTTAAACCGCTCCTCCGCTGATGCATTGTTTGGATTTGCATCGGGATGAAACTTGCGTGCAAGTTTGCGATATTCCTTAGTGATTTCTTTTGCAGATGCAGTCTTCGGTACGCCGAGCGTCGCGTAGTAGTCCTTTTCAAACCACTCGCGTTGCATTGCTACCCCTTGACCTTGACCATTGCCGCTCGCAACACGCGACCTTTCCATCGATAACCAGTGCGCAAGACTTCAACAACCATTGGTTCGGTAGTGGGTTCTGCAGGGTCGCCGTCCTCGTGCATCACTGCTTCTGCAACTGATGGGTCAAAAGGTTTCCCTGCTAGGTCAAGAGCTTCAAGACCATGTTTTTGCACAGCACCGAACAGCGCACTCCACACTTGCTCAACACCCACAACACCATGGCTCACTGCTGCTTCGCACGCGTCAAGCACGGGCAACAACGACTCGATGATGCGACCAGTTGAACGATCTACTTCGTCGGCGAGTTGGGTAGCAGAACGCTTGCGATAATTCTCGAAGTCGGCTTGCACCCGAAGCGCAATATCTTTGAACTCGTCGCGTTCTTTTACAACTTCGATGATGTTGAGTTCGGCAAAAGCCGACTCGAGATCTTGCACCATCTCGTTATCGTTTTCTGGTTCATTTTCCGGATTGTCGGTCATGACAAATTGTCTATTCCGAATTACTTCTCGTCGACAATTTCGGCATCAACGATTTCTGCATCAACAATGTCATTGTCATTTGCGCCAGATGCACCCTGGCCGCTTGCCGACGTACCTGCAGCGTTTGTATCGCGTGCTGCCGACTCGTACAACTTCTGGCTGAATGCCTGGCTTGCGGTCATCAACTTTTCGGTTGCTGCTTTGATCGCTGCATTGTCGGAACCTTGCAGCAATGTTTTGAGTTCAGCCATTGGGCCCTCAACTGCTGTGCGCTCTTCTTCGGTTACCTTTTCGCCCTGCTCGCGCAAGACTTTTTCGGTTTGATAGACGAGTGAGTCGGCGTTGTTGCGAATTTCTGCTTCTTCGCGACGAGCCTTGTCTTCTTCGGCGTGCTCTTCAGCATCTTTCACCATCTTGGCAATGTCATCCTTGGCCAATGAAGACTGACCGGTGATGGTCATCGACTGCTCTTTGCTTGTTGCGCGATCCTTTGCCGAAACATGCACGATGCCGTTGGCGTCGATATCAAATGTCACTTCGATCTGTGGGACACCGCGAGGAGCTGGTGGCAAATCGACGAGTTGAAACTTGCCGAGTGTCTTGTTGTAGTTAGCCATCTCGCGCTCGCCTTGCAACACATGAATTTCTACTGATGGTTGCATGTCGTCTGCTGTCGTAAACACTTCGGTGCGACGAGTTGGAATAGTGGTGTTGCGTTCGATGAGTTTGGTCATCACGCCACCCTTGGTTTCAATGCCAAGCGAAAGCGGAGTCACGTCGAGCAACAAAATGTCTTTTACGTCGCCGCGCAATACGCCAGCCTGCACTGCTGCACCAATGGCAACAACTTCGTCTGGGTTTACTGTACGGTTTGGCTCTTTGCCGGTGAGGCTCTGCACGAGGTCTTGTACTGCTGGCATGCGAGTTGAGCCACCGACCAAGATGACGTGATTGATTTGTCCCTTTGACAAACCCGCATCGGCAATTGCTTGCTCAAACGACTTGCGGCAACGCTCCAACAAATCTGCAGTCAGCTCTTGAAACTTTGCGCGTGTGAGTGATTCGTCCAAATGTAATGGACCAGCTGCAGTTGCAGTAATAAACGGCAAGTTGATCTGTGTCTGCTGATTTTGCGACAACTCGATCTTTGCTTTTTCGGCTGCTTCCTTGAGGCGTTGCGTTGCCATGCGATCGACCGCCAAGTCGACTCCATGTGCTGCTTTAAATTGCTGCACCATCCAGTCGATTACGCGTTGGTCCCAGTCGTCGCCACCGAGGCGCGTGTCGCCGTGCGTGCTCTTCACTTCAAACACGCCGTCACCGATCTCGAGCACGCTGACATCGAACGTGCCGCCGCCCAAGTCGAACACCAGCACTGTTTCGTCTTCGTCACCCTTATTGAGTCCGTATGCAAGTGCTGCTGCGGTTGGTTCGTTGATGATGCGCAACACTTCGAGACCAGCAATTGCGCCCGCTTCTTTTGTTGCAGTGCGTTGTGCGTCATCGAAATATGCGGGCACGGTGATCACTGCTTGTGTCACGGTGTCACCCAAATATGCTTCGGCGTCGCGCTTCAACTTCATGAGCGTGCGAGCACTAATTTCTTGCGGCGTGTATTTTTTGCCATCTACATCTTCCGACTTCCAGTTTTCGCCCATGTGGCGTTTGATGCTGCGAAAGGTGCGCTCTGGGTTTGTGATTGCCTGGCGCTTTGCAACTTCGCCGACCAACACTTCGCCAGCTTTTGAGAATGCAACAACTGAAGGCGTGGTGCGTGAGCCTTCCGAGTTTGGGATTACAACGGCTTCGCCAGCTTCCAAAACGGCGACAACCGAGTTGGTGGTTCCGAGGTCAATTCCGACTGCTTTTGCCATGATGTGTACTGCTCCTGATTGCTGTGAGGTGGTAATGGGATTTCTTGTAGCCACCACGCTAGGGGTGGTTGAAGAACCTCACAACCCGTAGACCATAAAAGTTGAGTGTATATGACTCAACATTTGGGAAACGGTGCAAAAATGGAACCAGTGAGGTCGTAGTGGGCTGAAATATGTCGCAAATTGGCTGTTTAGCCTACGATTTGGACATGCTCGGAACGCTGATTGTCCTTCGACACGGCCAAAGCACCTGGAATCAGTTGAATCTCTTTACTGGTTGGCACGATGTGCCGCTTTCCCCCCTCGGTATCGATGAAGCCAAGGCCGCCGGAGTCACTCTGCGCCAGGCCGGCATGCTCTTTGGTGCTGTCCACACGAGTTTGTTGGTGCGCGCCATCGACACCACCAAATTGGTGTTGCATGAGATGGGTCAAGACAGTCTGCCCGTTGCCAAAACTTGGTTACTCAATGAACGTCACTACGGGGCGCTGCAAGGACTCGATAAAAAGGCAACCACCGAACTGCATGGCGCTGAGCAGACCATGATTTGGCGGAGAAGTTTTGATATTGCTCCCCCACCAGCACCGCTCGATAGTCCTGAACATCCTATAAACGAACCGAAATACCAAGAGCTCGTTCGTCAAGGACTCGATAAAAATTTGCTGCCAGCAACTGAGTGTTTACAAGATGTGCTCGTACGAGTGCTGCCATATTGGAACGATGTCATTCGTCCGCAGTTGCAAGCAGGCACAAATGTTTTGATTACAGCGCACGGCAATTCAATTCGCGCACTGGCGATGCATCTCGAACATATTTCTGCTCTAGACATCACCGAAATGAATATCCCCACTGGGGTTCCCCGCCGCTACGAATTTACGGACACCATGGATGTGAAATCTGTCAATTTCATGGGAGATGCCGCCACTATTGCCGCTGCTGCCGACGCAGTTTCACGTCAAGCAACTAGCGTGAGAAGTTCATGAGCACTACACACGACACCCCAACCGCCCCCGTGGCCGGCGCAAAGCGCATCAAGCCATATCAAATCTCGATTGCATTCGGAATTGGCATTGGTGTCTTCACCATGATCTCTGGCATTGTCCCCCAGATCACAGGTTGGGAAGAAGAGTCGCTTGTACATCGCAAAGTTTTCGAAGGAATTCCTGGTGCACTGCAAATTGCGTTTTACACCGTCATCCCAATGTTGCTCATTTGGGGTTCGTTACGTTTTGCCGATCGAATTCGTAACTGGGAGCGTGGTGCGCCAGATCGCCGCAAGACAACACGCAAGAATTTTAAGCAGCGCCTTGCTGACTACCGCGCTGGTGTGTATATGCGCACGCTCTTGCGCGACAGTGCAGCCGGCTTAATGCACTCGATGATGTATTTCGGATTCTTGATTTTGCTCGGTGTCACCACAGTGCTCGAAATTGATCACCAGTTGCCACCAGTACTCAAGTTTTTGCACGGCGATGTTTACAAGGCGTACGCCGCAGTTGGCGACTTTGCAGGATTGATGTTTACGGGTGGTGTTGTATGGGCAATCGTGCGTCGCTACGTGCAACGCCCATACCGAATTCGCATCAAGACCAAGCCTGAGCATGCGTTGATTCTTGCAACGTTGTTGATTATTGGACTGAGTGGTTTTGGTTCAGAGATGTTCAGAATTGCACGGGGTCAGGCCGAGGGCGTCGACTTAGGGTTTGAAAAATGGAGTTTTGTTGGATACCCACTCGCACAACTTGTGAACGGTGCATCAGCGAGCACGTTGGCAACATGGCATCAGGGTTGGTGGATGGCGCACGTTGCGGCGTTCATCGTCTTCCTTGCGATCTTGCCAATCACGATGTTGCGTCACATTTTTACTTCGCCACTCAACATGTACCTCAAGGATCGTGAGCGCCCAAAGGGTGCAATGAAGGCGATGCCAAATCTCACCGAGACCTCACTCGAAACATTTGGTGCACACGTGATCGAAGATTTCACATGGAAGCAACTGCTTGATCTAGACGCGTGCACCATGTGTGGGCGTTGCACAAGTGTGTGCCCAGCACATGCAACAGGCAAGTCTCTTGACCCGCGCGAAATCGTGCTCAAGAGCGGTGAAGTGATGGCGGCAACTGCTTCACATGCGCCAGGTGGCAAAGTGTCGCCGCCAATTGGTGTTGACAGTGAGATCACCATCTCGGTCAACTCACTGTTTGAGCGGATCACCGCAGAAGAAGTGTGGGCGTGCACGAGTTGCAAGGCCTGCGATGAAATCTGTCCGGTCAACATCGAAATTCTCGACAAGATTCTCGACATGCGTCGTTACTTGTCGCTGATGGAAAGCGACTTCCCTGCCGAATTGGGCAACGCATATCGCGCAATGGAAAACCAAGGCAACCCGTGGGGCATGAACCAAGGCGAGCGTGGCGATTGGGCAAAAGACCTCGATGTTCAAGTGCTTGATCCTGGCGCGGCGTTTAACCACGAGTACTTGTACTGGGTTGGTTGTGCTGGCAGTTTCGACGACAAGAACAAGAAAGTCACACAGTCGATGGCCAAGTTGCTCAAGCGCGCAGGCGTCGATGTTGCAATTCTTGGACCAAGCGAAATGTGCACGGGCGACAGTGCTCGTCGCAGCGGCAACGAATACTTGTTCCAGATGCTGGCAATGCCAAACATTGAGATGCTCAACGGCATGGGTGTGCGCAAGATCATTACGCAATGCCCACACTGCTTTAACACATTGGCAAACGAGTATCCGCAATTGGGTGGCACGTATGAAGTGATTCACCACTCACAACTGCTGGAGCATTTGATTGACAGTGGCAAGTTGGATGTGAGCAACGCGACTCTTGAAGAACGCATCACGTATCACGACTCGTGCTACCTCGGTCGTCACAACGACGTGTACTTGGCGCCACGAAATGTTGTGAGCTCGATCAAGGGTGCCGAACTTGTTGAAATGCCGCGCAACGGCACCACCGGTATGTGCTGTGGTGCTGGTGGAGCACGCATGTGGATGGAAGAAAACGTCGGCACAAAGATCAACGATGAGCGCGCAGCAGAAGCAATTGCAACTGGTGCGAGCCGCGTTGCAACAGCTTGTCCGTTCTGTTACATCATGCTGGATGACGGTGTGAAGGGTGCTGGCAAAGAAGAGACCGAAGTCAAGGTCGCAGACATCGCCATTCACTTGCTGGACGCACTGGAGAACGGTGAGCGGATAAATGCTGAGCGGCCTGCGCCACTCGCAGTACCAATTGCCGGCAACTAACTAGCGAAAGTTTTCGAAATAACGACTTGGGGTTGGCCCGCGCTGACCCTGATATTTAGAACCTCGTGCACCTTTGCCATACGGATTATCGGCGGGAGTGGTCATCGTCATGAAACTCACTTGGCCAATCTTCATACTTGGATACAACGTGATTGGCAGATTGGCCACATTTGATAACTCGAGTGTGATGTGGCCATCAAAGCCAGCATCGATAAACCCAGCAGTTGAATGAATCAGTAGACCAAGTCGACCGAGCGAGCTCTTACCCTCAACGCGAGCGACCAGATCGTCAGCAATTGCGACTCGCTCGAGTGTTGAACCCAAGACAAATTCGCCTGGGTGCAACATAAACACGCCATCTTGGGGAACCTCTACCAACTCGGTGAGATCTGCAAGATCCTTTTTTACGTCGATGACTGCGGCTGTGTGGTTGCGAAACACCCGGAACAAATTGGATACTTTGACGTCAATCGACGACGGCTGCAAGCACGACTCATCAAGAGGATCAATGATGATTCTTTTCGCGGCAAGGGCCTCACGGATACTTTTGTCAGACAGGATCACAACGAAGCACACTATCTAAAACGGCCCCCCGAACGCCTAGCCAGTTAAGCAATGGGTATTTCAACTTGGTTTCGGATTGGTACTCTCTACAACGGTTTCGCGGGTGTAGTTCAGAGGTAGAACATCAGCTTCCCAAGCTGAGAACGCGGGTTCGATTCCCGTCACCCGCTCAACAAACTGACAAGAGCCCAGGCGGCTGCAACACCACCAACGAGCGCCATCGTTATGGTGCGAGCAATTGGTGCACGGTCAAGGTCATCACTTGCATGTTTGGGTTTCTTTGTTGCACTCGGTGGTCTAACGATGGCCAGCACATTGCCAACGCACATCGCTCCTCCAAGAGCGAGCACTAAATACGCAAGTAAGTTTTCGCCGAGAAACATGCGTTAGTTGCGAAGTGCTGCATCGGCAACGGGGTCCGCAGCCACGCCCTGAAAACGGGTATACGTAGAGAGCCACGCAAGTTGCGCAATCCCCAATGGTCCTGCGCGGTGCTTGGCAACGTTGATTTCGGCTTTACCCTTTAAGTTGGGATCTGTGTCATAAATTTCGGGGCGAAACAAGAACATCACCACGTCGGCGTCCTGCTCGAGAGCGCCAGACTCGCGCAAGTCAGAAAGTGTTGGGCGCTTTTCAGTGCGTGCCTCAAGTTGACGACTCAACTGACTTAAAGCCAAAACCGGCACATTGAACTCACGAGCCAACAACTTGAGTTTTCGGCTGATCTCGCTCACTTCCAACTGGCGGTTCTCTGGTCGACCGTCTCCACCCATCAACTGCAAATAGTCGATCACGATGAGCGCAAGTCCGCCTTCGCGACTGATGGTGCGACGTGCTTTTGCGCGAATTTGACCAACCGAAGTGCCGGCACTGTCATCGATGGTCAGAGGAATGTCGAGTCGACCAACGGCGTGGCTGATCTTTGTCCAATCGTTTGGAGTTGGACGTCCGGTGCGCAACAACTGGCTGTCTACGCGCGCTTCGCTCGACAAAATACGTTGAGCGAGTTCGGCTTTACCCATTTCTAACGAGAAGAACAGCACGGGCTTCATCAGTGTTTGAGCAGCGTGCACCGCAAGATTGAGTGCAAACGCGCTCTTGCCCATGGCAGGACGAGCTCCGAGAATGTTGAGCGTGCCGGGCTGCAAGCCAAGCAACACCTTGTCGAGATCGGCAATTCCTGTTGGTACGCCGGTGATGGCACCCTTGTTCTCTATGAGTGTCTGCAACTTTTCAATCGCTTGATCGATCAACACGTTGACCTTCTCTGCATTGTCACCGACATGGCTCTCGCCAATATCAAAAATCTTGCTCTCTGCATCATCGATTGCTTTATCAACATCATCTGGCTCATTGAATGCAATCTCGGCAATATCGGATGCCGCGCCAATCAAGCGACGGAGACGTGCAGTGTCGCGCACAATCTTTGCGTAACGATCGGCGCTGGTGATCGCTGGTGTTGCGTTTTGCAACGTAAGCAATGCATCAAGACCACCAATGGTATCGAGTGTGCCCGCGCGACGGAGTTCTTCTGCAACCGTGACAGCATCAACCGGCTCGCCACCCGTGTTGAGCGAACGAATTGCATCAAAAATGTGGCGGTGAATGGGTTTATAAAACTCGTCAGGAAGCACACCGCGTTCAAGTGCGGAAGCAACCGCGTCGCGCGACAACAACATCGCACCCAAGAGTGAAGATTCGGCATCTAGGTTGTGCGGCGGCATACGTTGCGTGCTGCGTTGCACTGGTCGTGTGTCGCTGTTTGATTCACCCGCTAATGACATACATCTACCTTGCCCGAACTTGCCTGTTGATCGCTAGAGGTATAACCATGTGACTTAACTGTGGATAACCACATGCAACCCCGCTGAGCGGAGCCATTGCGTCGCGTTACTTGGCTACGACAGAGAGATTGAGCACACCAACCACATCGGAGTACAGCTCGACCGAAACTGCATGGTCGCCAACTGAACGGATCGGTGTGTCGATGGTGATGTTCTTGCGATCAACGGTGATACCTGTTTGATCCAAGAGTGCTGCAGCGATCTCGGTTGTGGAGATCGAACCAAACAAACGGCCTTCGGCGCCGGCTTTCGCCTTGACCTTGATTGACTGCTTGGCCAAGTTGGCTGCTACACCGCGTGCGGCTTCGCGCTCGGTGTTTTCACGCAAGTCACGAGCACGGCGCATCACGCCAGCCTGAACAACTTCACCTTCGGAAGCGACGATGGCCAAGCCGTGTGGCAACAGATGGTTGCGTGCATGACCAGACGAAACGGTGATGATGTCGCCACGGCGACCGACACCTGCAATATCAGAACGAAGCAAAACCTTCATGGCTTATGCCTCCTCGGTTGTAGTTGGGGTTGAAACTTCAACATCAGCTGCTGGTGCTGCGTCTACCGAAGATTCGGCGGCATCAATTGCTGCTGCGTACTTATCGACAAATGCTGATTCGCTTGAGCCGGCATCGGCGTTCGGTGCGCCACGACGTGGACGATCGCTACGTGAGCCACCGTCTTCCTCGCCACGACGAGGTGCGCGCGCTGCGGCAACTCGCTTGGTGTATGGCAAGAGTGCCATTTCGCGGGCGTTCTTGACAGCAAGTGCGACGTCACGTTGTTGCTGAACGGTGTTGCCGTTCATGCGACGTGCGCGCAACTTTGATCGATCGGACATGAAGCGCTGCAACAAGTTGACATCTTTGTAGTCGATGTATCCAATGTGCTCGGCGTGCAATACGTTTGGACGCTTCTTGTATTTGCGCATTGCAGCTTTCGCTGCCCTCGCTTTGTTGGTTTTACTTGTCATGTCTTAATTCCCTTTGTGGTTAATGAGTGGTGTGATTAGAACGGTTCTTCGCCGGTGTCATGAGGATTGACATCGGTGCCTGGGTTGGCGCCACGTGACGCGCCGCCCTTGCCTTGTCCATCAGTTTTTGGAGTGCGCTCTACTTGAGCAGTTGCCCAACGAAGGCTCGGTCCGAGCTCATCGGCGATCACGTCGATGGCAGTGCGCTTGTCACCTTCGCGAGTGGTGTATTCGCGTTGCTCGAGACGACCAGTGACAACAACTCGTGCGCCCTTAGTAAGTGAAGCGGCTGCATTTTCGCCAAGCTGGCCCCATGCAGTGACATTGAAGTACGAAGTTTGTTCTTGCCATTCGCCGTTGACTTGATAACGACGACCGACGGCGATGCCAAACGAGGCAACTCCACGACCGGTGGTGGTAAAACGAAGCTCTGGATCGCGGGTGAGATTCCCTACGAGAGTGATGGTGTTATCTGACATTGTTGATGCTCCTTACGAAGTGGCTACTTGATCAATGAGATCAATTATGCAGACACTGCGGTGAGACCGCGGCGTGATGCTTCTTGATCTGGCAAACGGAGAAGTTTGTGGCGGAGGACATCGTCCGCAATGCGAAGGCTGCGCTCGAACTCGTCGAGTGCGCCACCTGGTGCCATGAGATTGAACACCGCGTAGTAGCCGTCGTTCTGTTTGTTGATTGGGTATGCAAGACGACGCTTGCCCCACCAATCTGGTGAACCGTGGACTGTGCCACCGACACCTTGGACTGCCTTGGTCACAGTCAAGATCCAACTGTGCGCAGCCGATTCTTCTAAGTTGCCGCCAACTATGAGCATTAATTCGTAAGCACGCATGAACGTGGTAACTCCCTTCGGTTCCAACCGGGGCTGGAGCCCCCGAGGGGGCAGGGTGGATATGTGGACTTGGGATCGTATCGGCACGAAGGGAGCGTGCCACACCCGTGTTGCAGAGATTGACTGAACTAGCGCCGAGACCTACGCCTTGTTGACTCAGTATCAGATTTGGGGGCTGTAGCCATTGGTAATGAGCGCAAGAGATGATGCCAGCGACAGGACCGACAGCACTCGACGACATAGGCCGTATATGTAATAGACGAGCTCTGGTCCGTTGAGTATTCAGTATTGCGCTGTTGCTCGGTGTGTTGAGCAAGTTGTCGAAACTCTTCAAGTTCGTGTGGCTTGGTAATACAACGTCCGTGGCTTGGGAGACGCGGACCAAATACATACGTCACCAACGCAACATTGTCTTGCACACAAATTGGGCACTTCACCCCTGTTGCATCACCAAAGTTTTTTGCAGCGCGCACCAAGTCGGGGTGAGCGTCGCACAGTTGTTCTCTGCGAAGACGGCCGCGGCGAAACTCATTGATCAAAGCACGACGCGTAAGACGGTGGTCAATAACGCCACCAACAGTTTCACCGTTGTCGTCGGTGAGGGTGAGTTGACTCAGCCAACCCGTTGGACGTCGTGAAGAATTCATTGGTGAGAACGCTAGTCAGTTTTTGTCGCCCACCACTGTTCGAGTCTGCGCCTGACTTCGGCATCGCCCAGCAATCCTTCTTCAAGTCTGATTTCCATCAAGAACGTCAAGGCTTCGCCAACTTGTCGACCTGCGCCGATAGACAACATCTCCATCACTTGTGCTCCGTCCAACTCTGGCCGCAGTGCTGCCAGCTCTTCATGCTTCGCCAACTCTGCGATGCGAGCCTCAAGTTCGTCCATTCGTTGCGAGAGCATCAATGCTTTCCTCTCGTTGCGAGTTGTGCAGTCGCATCGTGTCAACACATTGAGTTCGTTGAGCAATGGCCCTGCATCGCGAACGTATCGTCGCACTGCAGAGTCTGTCCATCCCATTTGATATGTATGAAAGCGCAGATGCAATGCAACCAAATCGGTAATTGCATCGGTGTCGTGCGTGGAATACTTCATCGCTTTGAGTCGCGCGCGCGACATCCGGGCCCCAACAACCTCGTGATGATGAAACGTGACACCTTTGCCGTCTTTGATGCCGCGTGTTTTTGGTTTGCCAATGTCGTGAAACAACGCTGCAAGCCGTGTAATGCGAAAATCAAAATCTGGAGATGCGTCTGGTCGCACGTTTTCAACCACCGCAAAGGTGTGTGTCAGTACATCTTTATGGCGGTGAATCGGATCTTGTTCAAGTTTCATGGCCGGCAGTTCAGGAAAGAAGTGCTCGGCCAAACCTGTGTCGACCAAGAACCACAAACCACTTGTTGGATGCTCACAAACCATTAAGCGATCGAGTTCATTACGCACTCGTTCTGCCGAAATAATTTTGAGTCGATCGTGTAACTTTTGCACCGCAGCGACCAATTCGGGCACTGGTTGAAGCTGCAGTGTTGCGATAAACCGTGCTGCGCGCATCATCCGCAGCGGGTCATCAGTGAAACTGATTTCTGGCGAAAGCGGTGTGCGCAACGTGCGACTCATCAAGTCGGCTGCTCCACCATAAGGATCAACAAGTTCTGGAACATCGCTCGTTACTTCGAGCGCCATTGCGTTGATCGTGAAATCGCGACGCGATAAATCAGTGGCGATGTCATCCGAAAACTCAACGTCAGGCTTGCGCGAGTCAGGTGAATACGCCTCGGCGCGATGGGTGGTGATTTCGTACGTGCGGCCGTTCTTCTGTGCAGAAATAGTGCCAAAGCGCTCGCCGGTTGTCCATACGGCATCAGCCCAACCGGTTAAGAAGCGTTTGGTTTCTTCTGGACGAGCATTGGTCGTGAAGTCAAAATCCACTTCGCTCATCTGTCGATCGAGCAACAGATCTCGTACGGTTCCACCCACTACATAGAGACGACGATCAGCGGTGCGAAAAATATCCCCGAGGGGCGCAAGTTCGGCCAATACTGGAGCAAATCGCTGCGGAACCACGATGATTAGGTTAGGCGTTACTGATTGAACTTGAGGGACTACCGCAAATTGAGACAATTATCGGTGAGACTGGTGAGCATGGATCGCTTGCGACGCGCTAGTGGTGCTGTACTGATCGTGCTGGGTGTGACGTGTTCGCTCCTTGGTGTGCTTCCCCTCCAAACCCGTGCAGCGAACGCAGTAGTAGTGACGCCCATTGACGTGCGCTTGGTGGCACAAAATTTTAATGTTCTTGCAGGCACACAATTTCGGTTCACGATTGGTGTGCCCGATACTGCAGTTCGAAATCAGCTCGAACAAGACACGACGACAACGCTTCGCATAACTGCGTTTGCCCCGATCGTTACCCGAGAGCAAGTGCGCTCAATTACTGCAGGTGCCGAACCAGTCGGTCAACTCGCAGTTGCAGACTTGCAACTCATTCAATTGGTGCGAACTGAAACCAATAACTACACCGCGTTTCTGTCAACCACTGCTCGCACAAACTCGTTGCTCCTCACAAAAGACGGTGTGTACCCGATACAAATTTCTTTCGTACAAAATGGTCAACCAGTTTCCAGACTGACTACGTTCGTTAACTTTTTCAGTTCAACCATTGAAACGGCACGATTGCGTATTGCAATTGCGTCAACCGTAACTACGCCACTCGCACTTGCGCCAAATGGAACTATTGCGATCAGCGATGCGACAAGAAAACAATTGGCCGACCTCGCCCAGTCTTTAGAGGTTGGTGCGGCACCATTGTCTGTGCAGGTTTCACCCGAAATCTTGGATGGTCTTGTGCGCTCAACACAACCTGTCGACATTGATTTGTTGGCGCGCTTACAAACTGCGTTTGCAAATCACGATTTGTTGCGTGCACCCTTTGTCCCCTTCAACCCATCAAGTGCACAACGCACCAGCCGATCCAAGGACTTTCAACGGCTGAGCAAACTTGGTGATGAAATCATTGAGCTTCGCAATGGAGAAAAGAATCTCTCGCCCAATGTCTGGTTTTCAAATGTTCTCATTGACTCAGACGGTGCTGCATTGCTTAAAACATCTAACGTGCGCACTGTCGTTCTCACACCCGAGGCAGCCGCAAAAATTGGCACACTCGACAACTACGCCAAGCCGTATCGCATCTCGGGTGATATTGCATTAAGAACGGTGGATCCTGTTTTTGCCAAGACGCTTTCTGGCACCCAAATCAACTCTGTAATTACTGCCTATTCGCTTGCTGCCGAGTTGTTGGCGCAACGCCAAGAAGTGATTGATGGTGGCGGTATTTTGTCTTCAAACTTTGTAATCCTGACTACTACTAGTGGCGCACCAATCAACACTGCGTTGCTTACTCCACTAGCAATAGCAATCGATCGTGCTCCACAACTTCGACTGCGAGCACTGAGTTCGCTCCCGCGCGCCAACAGCGAGGCAACGCTTGTCAAAGTGCCTCGTTTGAATGAAGTTGATGTCTCGATTGTTGGAAAGGCAATTGATTCTCTGGTAGATGAGTTGGTATCAACATCGCTGATGTTGCCACCTGATGCGCCACAATATGTTGCTTGGACTACTTCGCAATTGGTCATGCTTGATGACCGACTCAGTAGTGAAAAATTTGCTTCGTACTTCAAGGGTTTTCGCAATCAACTTCGAATACTTCGAGCATCGGTGAATGTTCCAGAGTCGTTAAGTTTTACGCTCGGTGGACGCGAAAGTGATTTGCGCTTGCAACTTCGCAATGACGCTGCAGTTGACCTCACTGTTTCGGTGGAGATCTCAAGTGCCAAGTTGCAGTTTCCCGACGAAGAACGCATCGTGACAGTGCCCGCAAATGGCGCAATCGATTTGGTGATTCCTGTTGTTGCTCGTGCGAGCGGACGATTCCCTATTGAAATTGTGCTGTACACGCCAGATGGATTAGTGCAGGCTGGTCAACGTGTTCAACTCACTGCGAGGGTCGCAGCCATTGCTGGTCTTGGCCTCGTGGTCAGTGGCGCTGCCGCGCTTGTGTTACTTGCATGGTGGTTGAGCCATTGGCGCACAAAACGCCGTGCGTTGGCTTCAAAAAAACATCCGTCAATAGGTTAAAAAGTCTGCTGTAGGCTAAAAAATATGACCATACGTATCGTGACAGACAGTGCTTCGGACATTCCTCAGTCTTTGGCGGATGCCAACAATATTTCCATCGTTCCATTGTCGTTTCGCTTTGGTGATGAAGAGTTCATTGATCGCCAACAGTTGACTGTTGCGCAATTTTGGGAACGATGTGGTTCGTCTGCTGTGTTGCCAGAAACCGCAGCACCATCTCCAGGGCAATTCGAAGCCGAATTCCGTCGCCTTTTCTCTGCAGGTGCAACCGGCATCGTCGTCATCTCGCTTTCTTCTCAACTCTCGGCCACTATGCAAAGCGCCGAGTTGGCTGCTCGTGCAGTTGCCGGTGATATTCCAGTGCGAGTAGTGGACAGCCGTTCGGCTTCGATGGGTCAAGGTATTGCCGCCGTTGCTTGTGCCAAAAAGGCTGCAGGTGGCGCAAGTTTGGACGAAGTCGCCGCGTATGCCAATGATCTTGCCGCCCGAACTCAGGTGTGGGCCGCGCTCGACACGCTCGAAAACCTCAAAAAGGGTGGTCGCATCAGCGGTGCCAAGGCATTATTTGCATCAGCACTTGCGATTAAACCAATTTTGCAAATCAAAGACGGCTTGATTCAAGAAGGCGGCAAGCAACGCACGCGGAGCAAAGCAGTTGCTTTGCTGATTGAAAAAGTGAGAGACGCTGGAGCAATCGAGAATCTTTCGGTTTTGCAGGCCGAGTGTGATGACGTAGACGAGTTTGTTGCTTCACTGCGCGAGTTTTACTCTGGCGAGATCATGGTCAGCGACATTGGTGCAATCATCGGCTCACACACAGGGCCACGCGCCATCGGTGTAACTTTTCACGCAAAGTAAGTAGCTCGCGCATTAGATATCCCCGTTTCATATGGGGTTTGGGCAGTATTGTCGCATTACAGCGATGAGTCAGGACAGCCCACTTTCACGCCTTATTGGCGGTCGATACCAACTCGAACACCGCATTGCCCGTGGCGGAATGGCCGAAGTCTGGCTTGCAAGCGACACATTTCTTCATCGCCAAGTGGCTGTCAAGTTGCTCAAGCCTCATTTGGCAAACGATGCCAATGTGGCAGAGCGTTTTCGACGCGAGGCTGTTGCCTGTGCTGGTATCACTCACCCCAACATCGTTGCGGTTTATGACTGCATCGAACATGGTGGTCGTCAAGCGGTCATCATGCAATACGTGCAGGGTAAAAGTTTGCGCGATGTGCTCAACAAGCAAAAGAAACTGAATCCGCAACTGACAATTCATATTGGATTGTCTGTGGCAGCAGCACTTGAAGAAGCGCACAGACAAAATTTTGTGCATCGCGATGTCAAGCCTGGAAATATTTTGCTGACAAAAGATGCTCGTTGTTTACTCGCAGATTTTGGAATTGCAAAAGCACTTGTTTCAAGTGGTGATGACCTCACCAACGACAACATCATGATGGGTACAGCAAAATACCTTTCACCAGAACAAGTGCGCGGTAAACCGCTTGACGGCCGAGCCGATCTCTACGGCCTTGGGCTTGTTTTATATGAGTGTCTTGCCGGTCGTGTGCCGTTTGTGGGTGAAACTGATGCAGACACGGCTCTTGCCAGGCTGCAGCGTGAGCCAACCGACCTTGCTCGCTTGCGTCCATCGCTTTCACCAAACTTGGTCAAAGTCATTCACAAACTTCTCGCACGTAATCCTGATCACCGATATGGAACTGCTGCCGAAACAATTGTTGCCTTACGTGCAGCACGCAACGGCGAACTAGATCGCACCACCGAAATCACACCTCCATCGGGGTTGATGGTGGTGGGTGGAGAAATGTTGGAAAGATCAACTTCTCGATCTGTTGCAACCACTCCGGCGAAACCGCGGCCAGCAAAACTTGCCATTGTTGGTCAGCCGCTTTTCGACAACACACGCGAAGATGTTTACAACGACTCGCGTGAAGAAATTGCACGATCAGGAAAAAGAGCAAAAACAGCAAAAGACGGACTGCGCCAAATCATTGCCGGACTACTTGTCGCTGCCCTGCTCGGTGGAGGTGCGTTGTGGTTTACCAGCAAATCAACAACACCGCCACTGATTGTCGCTCCAGTTGAGGATTTGGTCGCGCCTGCTGTCATCGAGCCAGCATCGATTGTCTCGATTATGAGTTACGACCCAAGCGGTGACGATGGCGAAGAGAACGAAGCACTCGTTCCTTTGCTTCTCGACAGCAACCCGAAGACCAACTGGACAACTACCTGTTATGCAAATCAATATTTCGGGAGCAAAGAGTTTGTTGGTTTGATCGTTCAGTTTTCTGCACCCACCACTGGCACTCTGAATGTCTTTATGGGAAATGCGCCATGGAAAATAGATGTATACACAGCGCTTGATTCTGCTCCACCCCAGCTTGCTGGCTGGGGGCCGCGCATCACTACCGGCAATAACACCAAGCGTCGCGGCGCCAACTTCATCATTGCTCAGCCGGCGCAATATGTGTTACTTGCTCTGCGTGAAATTGGAAAAAGTGGAATGTGTAGTGGGTCCAATCCGTATCAAGGGTTGCTCTCAGGAGTCACGTTTCAGGCAAGTTAGCCTGCAGGTATGCCTTCCAATCCGTTTACCGATCCGCAGTGGGCATCCCGCACGGTTGACGCGATTGACCGAATTGTCGCCTTTGTTCGCGATCGAACCACGCGCCCTGCAGTAGCAATTGTTCGGGGTCTTATTTTTGGAAGCATGGCGATTGTTGGTGTCATCTTTGTGCTGATCGTTCTTGTAATTGGTGGTATTCGCGGTGTACATTCGTTGCTCGACATCTGGTGGTCGCGCGATACCGCAGTGTGGGCAACTTATTTTATTATCGGTGCAGTATTTTGTGCCGCAGGTATGTTGTTGATGCGCCGCCGACACCCGCAAGACTAAATTCCGTACAAGAGAAAAGAAACCCCCATGAGCACACCATTACATAGCAAAGTATTGATTATTGGATCTGGCCCTGCTGGACTCACTGCCGCCATTTATACCGCTCGCGGCAACCTGCAACCGCTCGTCATTGAGGGAGAGCCTTCTTCTACCTCTGATCAGCCGGGTGGCCAATTGATGTTGACGACCGATGTCGAAAACTTCCCTGGTTTTCCAGAAGGAATTATGGGACCAGAGTTGATGATGCGTTGTCGTGATCAGGCAATTCGGTTTGGAACCGAGTTCCTCACCGAAAAAGTGACCAAGGTTGATTTTTCCTCACGGCCGTTTCGGGCCTGGGTTCGCGACACCGAATACACCGCTGACGCAATCATCGTGAGCACAGGCGCGCAGTCGCTGATGCTTGGACTTGAAGAGGAAAAGCGATTGATTGGTCACGGCCTGTCAACATGTGCAACATGTGATGGATTTTTCTTTCGTGGTGAAGAAATCGTTGTTGTTGGTGGAGGCGACTCTGCACTTGAAGAAGCGCAATTCCTCACCAAGTTTGCATCCAAGGTCACCATCGTTCACCGCCGCGATTCTTTGCGCGCTTCAAAAATCATGCAAGACCGTGCCTTTAAAAACGACAAGATTTCATTTATCTGGAACAAGCAAGTAACTCGCGTTCTCGGTGAAGACAAGGTGAGCGGTATCGAAATGACCGACACCGTCACAGGTGAGCAATCAACACTGAATGTCACTGGCATATTTGTGGCGATTGGTCATCGACCAAACACCGATTTATTTAAAGGCATCTTGCAGATGGAAGACACCGGATATTTGACTACGAGGGCGGGCTCAACCTACACCAACATTGACGGCGTATTCGCGTGTGGAGACGTGCAAGACCACATCTATCGACAAGCCATTACTGCTGCAGGTTCTGGTTGTATGGCGGCAATTGATTGTGAGCGTTGGCTAGAGGCACAGCATTCATAGTCCAGGGTTGAATGTTGGCGTGGATGCATAGACTGGATCACCATGGCAGATGGAATTATCACCCTCACAAGCAACAGTTTTGACGAGACCGTAAAGAGTTCGACCACACCGATACTTGTTGACTTTTGGGCAGAGTGGTGTGGGCCATGCAAAGCAATTGCACCAGTTCTCAAAGAACTCTCAGCCGAACTCGCTGGAAAAGTGACCATTGCAAAACTTGATGTTGATGCTCATGGAGATATTGCACAACGTTTCAATGTGATGAGTATTCCAACACTGTTGATTTTTAATAATGGTGAAGTGCAAAAACGTTTGGTCGGAGCAAAAGGTAAGGGTCAACTGCTACAGGAGCTTGCAGAATTTCTCCCAACTTCCCACTAACAATCCATCAGCGCAATAACGCAGTAGCTGCGACGCAGCAACGTCTCACGGCGCTTGGAATGATTGATAATTCGCTCGTGGAACGCGGCTATTTTTGTGAATTCACCCATACGGCACTGCGTGAATTTCAGACCAATCGAGGTCTGCCTCAAGATGGTGTTTGTGATCGCAATGCGTGGGACACATTGATTGAGGCTTCATGGCTGAGTGGTGCGCGTTTGTTGTATCTCACATCTCCTCATCAACGCGGTGATGATGTCATTGCACTGCAAACAATTCTTGCGCTTCTTGGTTTCGATTGTGGACACATAGACGGAATACTTGGACCCAAATCAATTCATTGCCTCACCGACTTTCAACAAAACTACGGTCTGGTTGCCGATGGTATCTGTGGTGCCGAAACACTTCAGGCCTTGTCACGCATGAGTAGCCAAACTGGATCTGGTCCAGGAATAGTTTCGGTGCGAGAATCTGAAAAACTTCATCACGCGGCCCGGGTCGGTGATTCGCTCAAGATAGTGGTGGGTTGCTTTGGTGACCTACAACGTGTCTCGAGGGGTCTTACTCGAAAATTGCGTGAGCAGTACGACGACGTCATGACGGTTGAGGAATCTGATTCAACTTTGCACGCAACGTCGGCAAATAGTTTTCAAGCAGATGTCTATGTTGGTATTGCAGCAGCATCGGCACAACTCAGCGAGATTGTTTTTTATGAAACCGAAGGTTCTAGCTCACCAGGAGGTCACTGGCTGGTTTGTCCCTCAAAAGCCCATCTGAGCAACCGTTTCAGAGGTTATCCACAAGTTTGTGCACAGTCTGTGGGGACTGTCAAGTTGTTGTTTACGCTCATGCTCCACGTGAGACGTAGAGTTTTTCACGCGCCGCTTACTTTTACTGATTAATCCTCTGAGGGAGGCCCTTCGACCATCAGTCGGTAAATTCGCTCGAGGTCTTCGAGGTCGGCGAAATCAATAGTCACCTTGCCGTGTTTGCCACTCATGGTGACACCCACCGATGTTTGCAAGTGCTCGGCAAGAAGCCCTTCGAGTTCGAGTAGGCCTGGAGGTCGCAATGCGGTTGTCTTTGTCCCGGTCGATGTGGTTGATTTTCCAGGAGTCTTGCCCGTATTTCCAGTGCCTGCTCCCCCACCTGAGTTGGTTGAAGCCGGTTGGCTGTCTCGAACTGCTTCCTCGACGCCTCGAACCGTCCAGCCCATTTCGACTGCGCGCTTTGCGAGCTGCTCTTGTAACGAACGGTCAGGAGTTCCGAGTAAAGCTTTTGCATGACCTGCCGACAATCGTCCATCGGCCAGTAACGACTGAATTGATGGTGGAAGTCCGAGTAGTCGCAATGCATTAGTAATTGCAGAGCGACTCTTGCCCACTTTGCTGGCCACCTGCTCGTGTGTCATGTTGAAGTCTTCGAGTAGTTGCTGATACGCGGCTGCTTCTTCAAGTGGAGTGAGATCTTGTCGATGCAAGTTTTCAACAAGGGCTTGCTCTACTGATGAAACGTCGTCGGTGACGCGCACAATTGCTGGAATCATTTGCAATCCTGCACGTGATGCGGCGCGCCAGCGGCGTTCGCCTGCAATCAACTGATATCGATCGCTTCCTTCTGGGCGCACCAAAATTGGTTGCAGCACACCAATTGCCACAATGGATGCAGTTAATTCAGCAAGTGAGGCTTCATCAAAATGCACTCGGGGCTGGTTTGGGTTTGGGTCAATCGAATTCACTGCTATATCTTTGAGCCCTGTTGCTGATTCTGTATTTGTACCGTCAGTGGTATTAGTACTACTTGTAGTACTAGTGTTACGATTAGTGGGGATGAGCGCGTCTAAGCCTCTACCCAATCCGCTGCGGCGCGCCACCACTCACCTCCAATGCAACAGCTCGGTAGGCCTTTGCACCAGCCGAGTTTGAATCAAATGTGGTGATTGGTTTGCCATGTGATGGAGCTTCGGCAAGTCGCACAGTGTGCGGAATAACCGTTTGACACACTTTGTCGCCGAAGTGTTCACGAACCTCACTGACAACATCGGCAGACAACTTGGTTCGAGTATCAAACATGGTGCAGATAATGGTGCTGACTGCCAAGTTTGGGTTGAGGTTTTGGCTCACCAAGTCAACGTTGCGTAATAATTGTCCCAAACCCTCAAGTGCGTAGTACTGACACTGAATCGGCACGATTACTTCGCGTGCAGCGGTGAGACCGTTCACAGTGAGAAGGCCAAGCGATGGCGGACAGTCGATCAACACATAGTCAAATTGATCCAACACAGACTCAATCGCTTTTTTGAGTCGGGTTTCGCGACCCATGGCAGGTACTAGCTCAATTTCGGCGCCGGCTAGATCAAGGTTGGAAGGTGCGACAAAAAGGTTGCGAACCGCCGTGGGCACAAGACAGTCCTCCATCGGGGTGTCGTGCAACAACACGTCATACACACTGGTTTCCATTTCGCGGGTATTCAAACCCAAGCCAGTCGAGGCATTGCCTTGCGGATCAAGGTCCACAATCAACACTCGATATCCCTGTTCGGCTAGACACGCACCTATATTGATGGTGGTTGTGGTCTTGCCTACCCCACCCTTTTGGTTAGCCATCGCAATCACCCGTGGAACGGGGTGCGGCAGAGTGGGTTCAGGTTTTGCCGAGTTCATATCACCCGAATTCTACCGAGGTCGAGCCAATCAACGGGGGATACGGTCTGGGGATACGACCTAGGTGATAGTCGACTCCGCTAAGAATGTTCCACGTGGAACATCCTGGGCTGGGATGACCAATTTGGTTTCTACAAATGTTCCACGTGGAACAATGCGACCGGCCCAAGCCTGGTTGGGGCCGATACTCCAAGCCTTCCCAGATCTACATCGGTCCAGCGGTCTGGGCTTCCAGGCGGGGGTTCGCTCACCACCACACACCCGCCAGGTTTGACCAAACTTAACGCCCATTGCAAGGTTTGCAATGGGGGACCAAAGCCTCGGGCGCAGGCAGCATCAAAAGCATGAGTGAAGCGGTCTTGGTTCCGCAATACCTCCACATCGCCACATACCACTTCGACCTGGTCCTGAATGCCTAACGACTGCACAGACCGCACAAGTGTGTCGGTGCGCTTGGCTCGCCGATCGATCAGGGTCATCTGAATTTCGGGGCGAACAATGGCAATGACCAGACCAGGGACTCCTGCTCCGCTACCCAAATCAACACAGGATGTAACCCCGGTTGGCAGTGCTTCGGCAAAGGTTGCCGCATGCTCAATGATCTCGGACAGGGGGGCAGACCCCAAAGCTCCTATTTTTTGGGCTTCTCCGAAGATACGGCGAAGACCTGGGTGATCTGCGGGCCTCATGATACGGGCTTTATTGTATGAGCCCGGTGCCTACAGGGCTATTCGGCTGTTTCAGCTGTTTCAGCCAACGCAACCACTACCCGGCGATGCGGGTCTTGGCCTTGCGAATGTGTGCTCACGCCTGTCGAGTTGACAAGGGCGTCGTGCACAATCTTGCGGTCGGCAGAGTTCATCGGCTCAAGCACACGTGGCTGACCGGTAGCAAGTACATCGTCGGCAACCTTTAGGGCAAAACGACTCAAGGCCTCACGGCGGCGCTCGCGGTAGCTACCAATATCAACACGCATGTGGGTGTCGTGGTCGCCAAGGCGGCGCTGGCTAACAACTCGTGTCAGGTCTTGCACTGCCATCAATGTGGCACCGCGCTGACCAACAAATACCGAAACATCGTCACCAATCACGTTGATATCGATATCTTCACCGTTGAGCGTGGAGGTCACTTGACCCACAAGTCCAGCAGCCGTCAACATTCCTTCAAGAAATGTGTTCGCGGCAGCACTCACAGTGGCTGGATCTACTGGAGGGCCTTCTGGGCGTGGGGTGCGTTCAACATCCGACGTTTTTCGTGGCTCACGGCGTGGTCGGTCTGACCCGACAGCCGATTTTGGCCCACGACGACCCTTTGGTGCATCGCCCTCTTTGCTAGTTGTGCGTTTTGGACCACGGTCGCGGCGTTCTGGTTTTGACCTTGGTGCAGTTGGACGAACTCGGGCGCGAACACGGGCTTCGCCACGCGTGCGTCCAAACAAACCAGGTTTTGGTTCTTCAAGAACATCGAACTCGGCGTCTTCTTCTGAAACACCCAACTGATCAAGTGCTAAATTTTTTGCTGCTTCAAGTGTGTCAGCAGTTGTCTCTACCCATTCCATACATTCCTCGTTACTTCTTTGATGTGGCGAATAAAATATTTACGGTTTTGGTCGGCGAGCAACCAAACCACTTCGATTTTTTCCTGGAGCCTGCGGACGTCGCGAAGTACCAGAAGATTTTCCCTTTGGGGGAGTGACGCGCTTACTCGAAAACGGCGCGTCAGGATTTGTTGCAGGTTTGGTTTCTTTCTTGTTATCTTTTTTTTCTTTCTGATTCATTTCACGTGCCTGCTCGCTCGCGGCCTGCGCTTGGCGCCCCAACGACGAATCATGTCCGTAAAAACGTTTGGTGATGTAGAACTGTTGAATGATACGAATGATTGCTTGCACCATGTAATAGAAGACCAAACCAGTAGGAAGGAAAAGCTGAAAAACAGCAAAAACTACTGGCAAATACTGCATTAATTTAGCCTGGGTGGCCGACATTGTTGGGCTCACTGTGCGCGAGGCGACCATTTTTTGTTGCACAAAATACAAGCCGGCAAGCAACGCAACGAGGCCGACATAAATCATGCCCTTGCCAAAACTTTGGTTTACTGCATCAATCGGTGTTTGCGACAGATCCAATCCAAACGAAACCATTTCTGTCTTACCAAGCAAGGAGTTGTATAAATCCGATGTTTCGTTGAGGTACTTCGGAACGAACGCGGTACCCGCACCATCTGGACGATGGATCAAACCTTGCAACGCTTGGAACATAATGATGAACACCGGCATCTGTGCGAGAATCGGCAAACACGAAGCCATCGGATTGACTTTGTGTTGCTGATACAACTTCATCATTGCTTCGTTAAGTTTTTGGCGGTCGCCCTTAAGCTCGGCTTGTAAGCGTCGCATCTCTGGTTGCAATTTCTGCATCTCGAGCATGCCCTTAGTGCTCTTGAGTGTGAGTGGGGTGATGAGCAGCATCACGACCACAGCAACCAAACCAATCGCCAAGGCGTAGTTGTGGGTGAGCGAATAAAACTGGGCAATTAATCGGGAAGCAAGTTCAAACATTTTGGGGTCAACAACTTTCGTGGTGGCCGTTTTGGCCAGTAGAGACGGTAGGCGGTGAAATGGCCGAATTGACGCTTGACTCGGGGATATTCAAGGGAACCGGATCAAACCCTGATGGACCAAAGGGGCGACAGCGCAATAATCGCTTGATCATCAGCCAGCCACCCCGGTGAAAACCGTGAAGTTCGATCGCTTCGTGGGCATATTCGGAGCAAGAAGGGAAAAATCGGCAAGGGGAGGGCTTGTTGGGTCGCAGTGACTGGTACCAGCGAATGCTGCGGAGCATCGCCAACTGGGGCCGTGTATGGGTATGGGCTGGATTCATGGCGTTGGCTGGCTGATTTTGGCCTCAATTTGGCCAATCAGGCGGTCCACAAGGGATCCAAGTTGGTCCCACGTCGAACCAGTCGCCTTGGGTGTTACTCCAATCAGGTACCAACCGGGCCGTAATTGACCGCTACGGGACCCAAAAAGGGCGCGTAATTGGCGTTTAATGCGGTTTCGCTCCACTGCTCCACCCACCTGGCGGCCAATGGCATAGCCAATATGGGCATTTTTGAGTGAACTATCGAGCAATAACGAACACCACAACCCGTGCGAGCGAACATATGTTCCCTCTTCAGACAAACGGGAAAAGACTTCCCGGCGACGGATTCGACCGATCAAGCGGAAAGCCGGTGACGACCCTTTGCCCGGCGAGACTTCAGAATCGCGCGACCGGCGCGGGTACTCATGCGATGACGAAAGCCATGCTTCTTAGAGCGGCGACGATTGTTTGGTTGGAAAGTACGTTTCATGCACCCCTCCTGAGTAGCGCCTCGAGTTGACCTCGAAACAACGATGGCTAAGGTCTCCAACTCTACAGGGACTCGCCAGTTTTTTCACCTGTGGAAAACCTGCTACCTTCTTTTTCCCACCGAAATGTTGGGGGGGCTATCCACACCCTGTGGACAGTGTTGTGGATCATGGCAAGTGGTTATTGGGTAACGGTTTTAGGCAACAAATCAAACAGAACGAGAGCACCATGGAACAAGAAATTGAGAGCCAACTGAACGTCGACAATCATGACGATGTGTGGAGTGCGACAGCCGAAGTTTTACGCGCCCAGGTTTCGGAAGCAGTTTGGTTCTCTACATTCAACGACGCTGTTGCTGTTGCCGACGACAAAATGAGTTTGCGTCTCCAGGTTCCTAACACCTATGTGCGAGAAAGAATTTTGACTCGCTACATGTCGTTGGTGCGAGATGCCCTCAACGAAGTGGGTGCGAGTGACCGCCAACTATTGATTGATGTTCAGACCAATACCGCAAGCGACGTGAATCATCGCCTCAATACCTCGCCGACATCGCTTGACGGTCCTGTCCAACTGAACGACACATTAAACAACACAGTGAATGACTCACAAAATACCGCTGCCTCCATATCGTTTGGCCAAACCCTCAAAAGCCGTACTGGCAAAGGCACAGCGGTAGGTCTTAATCCGCGCTACACCTTTGAAACTTTCGTAAAAGGGGCATCCAACCAATTTGCTTTGGCTGCTGCTCAGCGCGTGGCCGAAACACCCGGTCGCTCCTACAACCCGTTGTTTATCTATGGTTCGGCGGGTTTAGGCAAGACACACTTGTTGCACGCAATTGGCTACTACGTGCACCAGCACTACGCCCACTACGAAGTTCGCTATGTCTCCACCGAAACATTTTTGAATGAGTACGTCGACGGTATTCGCTCCAACACCATTGCTGCTTTTAAGCGCCGATACCGCGAAGTTGATGTATTGCTTATTGACGACATTCAGTTCATGGAAGGCAAAGAGGGTTTGCAAGAAGAATTCTTTCATACGTTCAACTCGCTGCACGGAGCCAACAAACAAATTGTGATTTCGTCCGACCGTGTACCAGACGCAATTCCAACCCTCGAGGACCGTTTGCGTGGCCGTTTCCGGTGGGGTCTCATCACCGATATTCAGCCGCCAGATATGGAAACCCGCCTGGCCATCTTGCGCAATAAGGCTGAGCGAGAGAACACTTTCGTGTCCAACGACGTTCTCGAGTTCATTGCCAGCAACGTCACGTCAAACATTCGTGAACTTGAGGGTGCATTGATTCGTGTTGGTGCGTATGCCAGCCTCAACAAAACAGTTGTTGATATCTCATTGGCTCAAAAACTGCTGGTTGATCTACTCACCCGCACTGTCCCAAAGGTTCGTACGGGCGAGCAACTGCTGATCGAGATTTCTGACCACCTTGGTTTTGACGTCGAGGCAATGAAAGGCAAAAGTCGTCAGCGTCCGTTGGTTTCGGCGCGCCAAACAGCAATGTATGTTTTCCGTGAACTTACCGACCTTAGTTACCCGGCAATCGCACGGTTGTTTGGTGGGCGAGACCACACCACCGTGATCCACGCAGTCGACAAAACTCAACGAATGATGAGCGAGCGCAAGCAAGTGTTCGATCAAGTAACCGAACTCGTTCAAAAATTTAAGACTTCGTAACGTACAAAATTATGATCACTTCACTGCAACAACCTTTGTGGAAAACCGTGTGTACGAGCAGTGCACAGTCGGTGGATAAGCATGGGTTGTCCACTGCACCACTAACTACACAGTTGCAAGATGTGGTGCGCGGGCTGGTTGGGTGTGAGGTTGGAAACGTTGGTGTAATTGGGAAACATACCCTTTATCCCCAATCCACAGGACTTATTACTGTTATTAGTTCTTCTTACAAACATCCACTTTTAACGATAAGTAACGCAACGCAAGGGAGCGGGCTATGAAATTCAGAGTTGAGCGAGAGGTTCTTGCCGAGGCACTTGGGGCTGCAGCACGAGTTGCATCTACACGCAACAACGCAATGCCAGCACTATCAGGAGTTCGCATCGAAGTCACCGGCGACAAGTTGTTGTTGTCATGCACGGACAACGATCTCTCAGTGCAATTTGTTTTAAATGTTGGCGGCCAAGAAGACGGCGTTGTTGTGGCAAGTGCAAAATTGATGAGTGACATTGTGAGAACATTGCCCGAGGACAAAGTCACCGTTGAAACCATCGGTGAGACCGTCAGTGTGAGTTCCGGCCGCGCACAATTTACTGTCCCGACCTTTGCGGCAACAGATTTTCCAAACATTGTGCAAGCCAGTGCTCCACCGGTCACATTGGCAGCAAACCTTTTCGCTGACGCATTGCGACAAGTGGTCCGGGCAGCCTCGTCCGACATGCAGAGGCTTGCTCTTACTGGCGTGTTGATGTCGGCCGAACCAGATGGGTTGCGACTTGTTGCAACCGATTCCTATCGACTTGCCGTTCGTGATCTACCAGGCAGTAATATTTTGGGCCACGGCGAGAAAGTTGTTATTCCAAGCAGGGCCCTCAACGAACTGCAGCGATTGCTTGCAAGCGGCGAAGAAGCCTCGTTGTGTTTGGCCGGCGACCGCGCAACATTTACTGTTGGCCAAGCCACTCTCAGCACAAGTTTGTTGCAAATTGAGTTTCCCAACTATCGCCAACTCATTCAACCGAGCTACCCAAACACTCTGACTACGGCTCGAGAACCACTTTTGGAAGCGATTCGACGTTGCCGAATTTTGGCGCGCGAAACCACTCCAGTTCGCCTCGAGATGACGGCAACTTCGCTCAAATTGATTGTCGTTACTCAGGATGTTGGCAACACAGTTGAAGAACTCGATGCAACTCTGGTCGGTTCTGACACCACGGTTGGTTTCAATCCCGAATATCTCTCTGCTGGCATAGAAGCAGTGACTGGTGACGAAATCACAATTCAAACAACTGACCCAATCAAACCTGCAGTGTTGCGCGGAGTTGGGGCACCCGACTACCTGTACTTGGTGATGCCACAACGCCTCACCAACTAGTCGCGTCGTAGTGTTGCCAACCCGTGATAATTCAACACCTGGAACTCACCGACTTTCGTAATTATGTGTCGGCACAAATCACCCTGACCGATGGCGTCACGGCGGTCATCGGCGATAACGGACAGGGTAAGACCAACCTTGTTGAGGCGTTGTCGTATTTGGCAACATTAAAAAGTTTTAGGGGAGTGCCCACTGAGGCAATGATTAGAACCGGCGCCGATACCGCGGTGATTAGGGCGACCATTACTCACGTGGATGGGCGTGAGGTGCTGATCGAGGCCGAGCTCACCCGAACAGGTCGCAACAAAGTGCTCGTAAATAAGCAAAAGTTGGCCAAATCGCGGGATTTATTGGGGGTTGTACGAACCACGGTGTTTTCCCCCCAAGACCTCAACCTTGTGCAGGACGCACCGTCGGTACGCAGAAATTTTTTGGACGACGCGCTGGTGGCATTGTGGCCAAAACACGATGCGTTGTGCAGCGAAGTTGAACGTGTGCTCAAACAACGCAATGCGTTGCTCAAGCAGTCAGGTGGGCGACTTTCGCCCGACATCGCAACAACGCTCGATGTGTGGGACGAAAAGTTGGCGACGCATGGAACACAACTCGGTGATGTTCGTGCACAAATGCTTGAGATGTTGTTGCCACAAGTACAAGAGGCGTATGTAGAGCTTGCCGAACTCAACGAAGATCAAACTCCTGTCGGCATGGTGTACGCACCCGAATGGCGGACACAAGGTCTCGCTCGTTGTTTAAGTGAATGTCGTAATGATGATGTGAGGCGAGGTTCGAGCACTGTTGGCCCACACCGCGACGACATCGAGTTGTCAATCAATGGTTTGCCCGCCCGCACGCATGCATCACAAGGTGAGCAACGAACACTTGCGCTCGCACTTCGGTTGGCCGTGCACCGCCTCATCACCACCGAAATTGGCAGCCCGCCAGTGCTGATCCTCGACGACGTTTTATCCGAATTAGACCCACATCGTAGCGCCGCCCTCCTTCGGCACTTCCCGCTAGGCCAAGTGCTGATTACGTCTGCGGGGGTTTTGCCCAAAACTGCACATCCGGACTTTTCTGTACACATTGCAGGTGGAACCATCCGTGAAGACTGACGACGAGAGCCAAAACATGAGCGAAAATACGAACGAAAACGAGCAAGATATTTCAACCAACAACGCAAGCAGTTCGCTGGCGGGTGCACTCGATGCACTACTCGACCGACTTGGTGCCGAATCAACAACCGCGATCACGGGAGTATTCGGGGAGTGGCCAAAAATTGTTGGTGAGCAAGTTGCCCAACATGTCACACCAATCAAACTTGAGCGAGGTCGGCTCATCGTCGAGGTCGACGATCCGTCGTGGGCGACTCAAATGAGGTTTTTAGAACCGCAACTTATTGAGAAATTAAACGCTGCGACAACAAGCACAATTACTGCCATCGAAGTGCGAGTAAAACGCAATCCCCGCAACAGGTAATTGGTAGACTTCACTGTGTTATTTATGTCGTTTAATTCGTCTAAAAATCCCCTTCGGGGCCCAACTTTTCGGGGTCAATAATGGCAACTGCCAAAGCCAATAAATCGTCTTCCGCTGGCTCTGCTTCGTACGGCGCAAAAGACATTCAAGTCCTTGAGGGTCTTGATCCAGTTCGCAAACGTCCAGGTATGTACATCGGCTCGACTGGTCTTGCAGGTTTGCATCACCTGATTTGGGAAGTAGTTGACAACGCAGTCGACGAAGCCATGGCAGGCTTTTGTACAAAAGTTGTTATTACCTTGCAAGCCGACGGCTCATGCTCAGTGACCGACAATGGCCGCGGTATTCCAGTCGACCCATATCCATCTGGTCCGCACAAAGGCAAGTCTGCACTTGAAGTGGTGCTCACCGTGTTGCACGCCGGTGGCAAGTTTGGTGGCGACGGGTACAAAGTTTCTGGTGGTCTGCACGGTGTGGGTGTCAGTGTTGTCAACGCGTTGTCTAAAAAACTTGTTGCAGAAGTCGACCGTGACGGCGTGCGTTATCGACAAGAGTTCGTCGACGGTGGTACACCAAAAACAAAAATTACAAAAGTTGGTGCATCGCCAAGCAAAACCGCAACTGGCACAACCATCACATTTGTTCCCGACCCAACAATTTTTGCTGCAGAGGGCACCGAGTTTGTTGCGCGCACCGTCACCGAACGTTTGCAAACAATCGCATTTCTTAATCGCGATCTTGAAGTGGTGTTTGTTGATGAGCGCGCAGACAAAAAACAAAAAACCACCTACCAATACAAAGGTGGCATTATTGATTTCGTGAAGCACCTCAATGCATCTCGTGAAGCATTGTTTAACAAGGTCGCCAATTACGAAGCCAGCGAAGCCGACCAAACACTTGACATTGCTCTGCAGTGGAATACGGGTTATTACGAAGGCATTTATGGGTATGCCAACGGCATTTCAACGGTTGAAGGCGGCATGCACGTCGAGGGTTTCAAGACAGCGCTGACTTCGGTGCTCAATAAATACGCACGCGCCAGTGGTGGTCTCAAAGAAAAAGACGAAAACCTGCTTGGCGAAGACATTCGTGAAGGCTTAACCGCAATTGTTGCCGTCAAACTTCGCGAACCACAGTTTGAAGGTCAAACAAAAGCAAAACTCGGCAACGTTTCAATTCGTTCCTTCGTACAAAAAGAAACCAATGCCAAGCTTGAAGAGTGGTTGCAAGAAAACCCAACCGAAGCGAATCGCATTGTTAAAAAAGCGGTAAGTGCGGCACAAGCTCGTCTTGCTGCAAAAAATGCACGCAATGCGGTGCGCCGCAAAACTGCACTTGCTGGCGCGGGCATGCCCGACAAGTTGAAAGACTGCTCCAGCACCGACGCAAGCGAAACCGAATTGTTCATTGTTGAAGGCGACTCAGCCGGTGGCACCGCTGTCGATGCACGTGACCCACGCACTCAAGCAATCTTGCCGATCCGAGGAAAGATTCTCAACGTCGAGCGCGCACGCATGGACAAGATGTTGAAGAACACCGAAATTCAAACCCTCATTACCGCAATTGGCGGTGGCATCGGCAACGACGAGTTCAACAGTGAAAAAGCTCGCTATCACAAAGTTGTGATTTTGGCGGACGCCGATGTTGACGGCAGCCACATTCGCACCCTGCTCCTCACATTTTTCTATCGCCAGATGAAGCCAATGGTTGAAGCTGGATACATCTATATCGCTCAGCCGCCATTGTTTTCCACCGAAATTGGTAAGAGCAAGATTTACCTCAAAGATGAAGCGGCAAAAGAAAAATTCTTGCGCGAAAACCCAAATCACAAAAAGGATTTTCAGCGCTTGAAGGGTCTTGGTGAGATGGACTGGCAAGAGTTGCGTTCCACCACCATGCACGCCGACTCCCGTACGTTGCTCCAAATCACTGTCGACGAAGCTGCACTTGCTGAAGACATCATGAGTGTGCTCATGGGTGACGACGTGGAAAGCCGCAAGCAATTTATCCAAACCAACGCGCGCGACGTGCGCAACCTCGACTTTTAATTCGCGCAAGCTACGACGAAGGAAGCAGATGTATGGCCAGCAAAAAACCAACTAGCAAATCAACCAGCAAACCAACGAAACGAGTGGCAAAAAAACCATCAGCTGCTGCTGGTGCACCGCCTGTCAAACCTCCTGCTGGCCAAGAAAACCTGTTTGCCAATCCAGACTCGGTGCAACCAGTGCAGTTGCAAGACGAAATGGAACGCTCGTTCCTGGATTACGCGATGTCGGTCATCATGTCGCGCGCACTTCCCGATGTGCGTGACGGCCTCAAGCCTGTGCACCGCCGCATTATTTGGGACATGGATCAGCAAGGATTTCGTCCCGACCGACCATTCGTTAAATGCGCGCGCGTTACGGGTGACACGATGGCTCGATATCACCCACACGGTGATGGCGCCATCTATGACGCCCTTGTTCGCATGGCTCAACCGTTCTCGTTGCGCCATCCACTTATCGATTTTCATGGCAACTACGGTTCACCCGACTTTGGTCCTGCAGCAAGCCGTTACACAGAGTCACGCTTGCACCCACTTGCCATGCAACTACTTGCCGACATCGACGAAGACACTGTCGACCTCATTCCTACATACGACGGCACATCGGAAGAGCCGATTGTGTTGCCCGCCCGTTTTCCAAACTTGTTGGTCAATGGCAGTCAGGGCATTGCCGTGGGCATGGCCACCAGCATTCCCCCGCACAACCTGGGCGAAATCATTGATGCAACATTGCATTTGCTCGAACACCCAGAGGCCACACCAAATGATTTGATGAAGTTTGTTAACGGCCCTGACTTTCCAACTGGTGGTTTGATTTTGGGTCGTGCAGGCATCATGGATGCCTATCGCACCGGCAGGGGAAGCATTAAGACACGCGCCAAAGTTTCCATCGAAGAAGGCAAGCGCGGACAAATGCAGATCATTGTTTCAGAGTTGCCATATCAGGCAAGTTGTTCGGCAATCGCATCACGCATTCAAGAGTTGGTAGATGGCGGCGACCTCGATGGCATCGCCGATGTCAACGACAACTCATCTGGTGGCGAGACCAACCTGATCATCACACTCAAACGCGATGCCAACTCCAACGTTGTCATGAACAATCTCTTTAAGTTGACTCAGTTGCAATCCAGTTTCCCCGTCAACATGGTGGCGTTGGTCAAGGGTGTTCCTCGTACTGTCAACCTGCGCGACGCTCTCGTTGGCTACGTCGATCACCAAATTGAGGTCATCACACGCCGATCCACCTTCCGTTTGCAAAAAGCAAATGATCGCAATCACATTCTGGAAGGTCGACTCAAGGCACTCAATGTCATCGATGAGATCATCAAACTGATTCGTGCGAGCGAAGACGCTGCATCAGCCAAGGAAGCGTTGATGGGAAAGAAGTACGGGTTTACTGAGCGCCAAGCCATTGACATTCTCGACATGCAGTTGCGTCAACTCACACGACTGTCACGCATCGATCTTGAAACCGAACAGAAAGATGTGCTTGCGCGCATTAAAGAATTGCAAGCAATCCTCAATTCTGATGTCAAACTTCGCGCCGTCATTAGCAAAGAAATGACTGCGGTGCGCGATGCCTTCGCGACACCACGCGTGTGCCAGATCACCCACGATGTTGGCGAACTTGGTGTGGAAGACCTTGTCGAAGATAGGGAACTTGTCATAGTGATGACGCAGGCGCAGTACATCAAGGCTGTGAGTGCAGATTCATTCCGCACTCAAGGTCGCGGCGGTCGCGGAGTAAGCGGCGCAAAATTGAAGACGGACGACATTGTGCGCAATGTGATCTTCACGACAGCGCATGCATATTTGCTGTTCTTTTCAAATCGTGGTCGCGTCTATCGCTTGCGGGCTCTCGAGATTCCAGAGCGCGAGCGCACCGCAAAGGGCATCCCAATTGTCAACTTGTTGCCATTGCAACCGGGCGAAACCATTCAAGCCATTATCGACACCCGCGAACTCGCCGGAGAACGCTTCTTGTTTTTCGCAACCAAGCAAGGTCAAGTGAAAAAGACTGCGTTTGACGAATACAACTCGAGTCGCCGCGATGGCTTGATCGCACTGAAGTTGCGTCCAAAGGACGAACTTGTTCGCGTGATCGAAACATCGGGCACCGACGACGTGTTTATGGTGACCAAGGGTGGTCAGACAATTCGCTTCACTGAAAAGGCCGTGCGTCCAATGGGTCGAGCAGCAGCCGGTGTGCGCGGTATGAAGTTGCGCACAGCCGATGAAGTGGTGGCACTCGATATTGCCAAGAATGATTCAGCGATCTTGCTGATCACCGAATCTGGTTATGGAAAGCGCACACAACTCACCAACTTTGCACGCAAAGGTCGTGGAGGTTTGGGAATGATCGGCATCAAATTGACTGGCAAGAGGGGCAGCGTTGTTGCTGCTTTCATGGTTGGTCTTGAAGATGACGTCGTTGTCGTCGCATCGGGTGGTACAACAATTCGCACCCCAGTCAAAGAAATTTCAAGTCAAGGTCGTGCTGCCACCGGTGTGCGCATCATGAGTTTGGGTTCAGGACAAGTTGTTGCATCGGCGGCACTGGTTCTGGCTCACGACGAAGAATAAGTACACGCCTTCACTCCGTTGAGCCCCTCGACAAAGGGAGCGCGGTGCTCGGTGTGATGCTCAGTTGTGCCGTCACTTCACTGGTGCTTGGTTGTCTTGTTGTTGTTTCAACCCACATCATTGATCAAACACGAGCCCAAATTGCCGCCGATGCATCTGCCCTTGGAGTTATTTACGGTGGTGAGTCAGTGGCACGAGACATTGCATTGCGCAATGGCGCCCAATTGGTCAGCGTTACAAGTGAAGACAACATGGTGCAATCGGTGGTAGTGCGTATTGGGAGTCAATATGCCACAGCCTTCGCTCGCGATAGTTGGGCCCAACAGTTGCCTACAATGTCACCGTGAGTACATCTCCAAAATCTGCGCCACGCATTCGGCGGGTCACACGCGTGATTCGCGACATCGATCCATGGTCGGTGTTTAAAGTGGGATTGGTCTTTCACTTCGTTGCCTACCTGATCATGCTGGTGGCACTGGTGTTGCTGTGGAGTGTTGCATCAGCAACTGGCACGATTGACAACATCCAGCAATTTATGAAGTCGTTTGGATGGGAATCATTCGAATTCAATGGCGGCCAGTTGTTTGTCAATGTCATGATCCTGGGACTTCTCGGTGTGGTGTTGGCCACGGCCCTGTGGGTTCTGGCAGCAACCATTTTCAACCTGATCACCGACCTTGTGGGCGGCATTCGCGTCACCGTGCTGGAAGAAGAGGTTGTTGTGGGCTCGGTTGAGAGTCAAGGCAAGCGCTAGTAGGATTTGCGTCCCTGAATCAGATTCGGGGCTATAGCTCAGTTGGTTAGAGCGCATCCCTGATAAGGATGAGGTCACAAGTTCGATTCTTGTTAGCCCCACGGAGGTAACCCTGTGAATTTCATCCGACGCGTCCTGATGGTGCTTGGCATCGCGGGCATTGCTGGAGCAATTTTGAGAATCCGTGGCAAGTCTGAACCTTCAACACAGCGGGGCGGGTGGCGTCCACTCAACCCACCAACCGACCTGCTTGAAGAGCAAATAAGTTCTCAGAAATAACCGAACACAATTCATGATTGGTATCTCGGGTGCTATCGGGGTAATCGGTGCTGGGGTTACCGGTTCTCGGGTAGTTGAGCATCTCGTTGCTACAAGTTCCACACCGATCCTGTTGTACGACCAAGACCTGTACGGAGCACAACGGCTTGCTGCAGTGCACCGGTCCCATAGTGCAGTGGTGAGCGTTGCCGATTTCGAAACTGTTGCCACAGCATCGGTGGTAGTGCTTGCATGTGGTTCGCCGCATGCTCCACTTGCTCAAAAAATGCTGGCTAGTGGCGCATCAGTGGTTTCGTTAAGTGATGATGTGTCAGATGTAATGAATCTCTTAAAGATGCATGATGAAGTAATGGCCAAAGATAAAACACTTGTCGTTGGCGCTGCTGCATCGCCTGGCATGACTGGTTTATTGCTCAGCAATTTGCAATCAAACTTTGACGAAATTGATGAAGCACATGTTGCGTTGCATGGAACAGGTGGCCCAAACTGCGCCGTGCAGCATCATCGCGCACTTGCCGATCAGTCAATTGGTTGGCACGACGGTGAGTGGCTGCGCAGACCTGGTGGAAGCGGACGAGAACTGTGTTGGTTTCCAGAACCAGTTGGTGCCTACGACTGTTATCGGGCTGCCATGGCTGATCCTGTGTTGTTACAGCGAGCACAACCACAACTACAGCGCATTACTGCACGAGTTTCTGCCAACAGACGAGACCGATTTACGGCGCGACTACCCATGCTGGTGCCACCACACTCCGAAGGTGGCATGGGAGCGCTGCGCATAGAGGTCAGGGGTTTTCGCAACGGATCTCGAATTGTTGAAATTGCTGGAGTTGCTGAACGAGTTGCACAAATTGCCGGTGTTGTTGGCGCCACCACCGCATTGTTTGTGCACAGAGGCGAGATAACAACCACAGGCACGAGCGTGTTGGGTCAAGACTCGTTGCCCAACGCAGAAATTTTGCGAGATGTGTTGACGGGCGGCATTCGACTGCACCAGTTTGTGGGTACGTGATGTCAAACTTAAACAACATCGAGATTCACACAGCGGTTCACGATCTCCTACACAATGCTGGGCAACGGTATACCGATAAGCGCCGAAGAATCATTGACATCTTGATTCGGGCGGGCAAACCAATGTTGATTACCGACATATTGGCAAAGGCAAAAGATATGCCTCAGAGCACGCTCTATCGAAATCTGTTGGTGTTGGAAGAGACATCGACTGTTGTGCGTGTGGTCACCAATGCCGACAGTGGTTGTTACGAACTTGCCGAACACCTCATGGGTCACCACCACCACATGGTGTGCTCAAAGTGTGGTGTAGTACGAGATGTGGTGGTGCCTGAAGGTCTTGAGCACGAGTTGGACAAAGCCTTAGAAAAAGTGGCTCGCCGTGAAGGCTTTACGATCGACCGGCATCAACTGGATCTCATCGGTTGTTGCAAAAACTGCAAATAAACAAATTGAATTGATTTATTTAGTGTTGTGCTGATTTAACAGCTTGATGACTTCTTCAAGTTGATCACGCAATTCGTCAACTGTCACCACATTGGCCAACACCAACCGCACACTGGCAAGTTCGCGAGCCAAAAATTCGGCGTTGGCCTGCGTGCTTGCTGCAACAGCACGATCGGTCTCGGCTTGGCGACGATCGCGCAACTCTTGGCGATTTTGTGAGAGCAAAATTAATGGCGCCGCATAGGCAGCCTGCACCGAAAACATCAAGTTGAGCAAGATAAACGGGTATTTGTCCCACTGCAACGCGAGAAACAACACGTTGAGGGCAATCCAGATGATGACCAAGATGGTTTGGATGATCAAGAATCGGGCTGTGCCCATCAAGCGAGCAATCGACTCTGAAAACTTGCCAAATGCGTCGGCGTTGTAGTGCACACCGAGTGGCGCCTGGCGGTCGCGTGGTCGTGCAAGGTTGTCGCGCTGTTTCATCACTACACCCCACTCGTTGGGTGGCGGCGCCAGTTGGCAGGAAGAGTGCGATCCAACACGTCGTCAACAGTGATTGCACCCAACAAACAATTATTGGTGTCGCAAACAGCAACCGCCAACAAGTTGTAGCTAGCAAGACGCTCGGCCACATCGCGCTCGGGCATTGTTGGCACGATGGTTGGCTCCATCTCGACACACTGACTCAATGTCATGTGTGGAGACTCGCGCAACAGTCGCTGAAAGTGCACGACACCGAGGTAGGTGCCGGTTGGTGGGTAGTGCGGTGCGTGTGCAACAAAAACCTGTGCAGCAATCGAGACCAAGATGTCTGGTTCGCGAATTCGTGCAAGCGCTTCGGCAACTGTTGAGTCTGGAGACATCACCACAATGTCCGGTGTCATCAATGCGCCTGCCGTGCCTTCGGCGTGCGATAACAACTGGCGCATTGTCTCGGCATCTTCATCATCCATGGCCTCAAGCACTTTGCTGCGTTGTTCGCCAGGCATTTGCACCAACAAGTCGGCCAAGTCGTCGTATTCCATCTCGTCAAACACGTTGGTAAGGCGCTCCATGTCGAGACCTTCAATCAAGCGCAACTGTTCGTCTTCTGGCAATTCTTCCAACACGTCCGCCAAACGTTCGTCATCCATCGCTTCGGCAACGAGTCGTCGTTGTTCAAGTGGTAGTGCACGAATAATTGCAGCCACATCGCTCGGATGCATGTCGCGTAGGCGAGCGGCTTCGGCGGCCTGCGCAGTTGTTGGCGCAAACAAACTTGCAACAATATCCCAATCAACAAGTCGGTAGCCCGGACGAGGGCTGAGCGTGCCGCGCTTTGCAAGACGCACCTTTGATACATGCCAACCCGGTGCACGACCGCTTAAAAACTCGAGAGCAACATCACTGACGGTTTCGTCACCAACTTTTTGGTTGAGCACGTCTTTACCCAGTAGTCGCTCGCCAGCCCGAGGGCGAAATGGGTTGAGGTCAATGTCCCACGACTTGAGGCGAGCACCGTTATTGTCAAGCGAGGCAATGCGCGACGCGTTGACAAAAATGAGTCGACGCTGGCTGGATGCGACAAACCCCAATACGCGCGGGGGTTCGGTGGTGCGGCCAGGCACTACAACAATGTCGTCAATCTTGCCTAGGGGCGCGCCACTGGCGTCCAATAATGGCAATCGCATCACGCGAAAGGCATAGATCAATTCGGCAACCATGACCCGAATGCTACCCACATCTATTTATGGCAGCCCGCTGCAATATGACTGATGTGTCCAATATGCAGGAAGCCAGTGTTGGTATTGCTGAACGGTTAGTGACAGGCTCGCAGGTATGCAATTTGATGTCGCAGTAATTGGTGGTGGGCCAGCGGGCTCTTCGGCTGCCATTACGGCTGCACGTGCAGGACTTCGGGTGATGCTCGTTGAAAAGGGCCCTTACGGACGGAACAAAGTGTGTGGCGACGGTTTAACGCCGCGAGCAATAGCCGCGCTTGATGAATTAAAGATTGATCACTCAGTTGCACATCGCATTGATGGCCTGCGCATGATTGCCGGAAAAACTCAGCGCGAGTTGACGTGGCCAACAACATCGCGTTTTCCAAATCACGGTGCAGTTTGGCCGCGACAGAAGTTTGACAATCATTTACTTGATGTTGCCATTGCGTCTGGCGCTGAAGTTCGGTTTGAGTCTGAAGCATTGCCAGTTGTCGTAGGAGATCGTGTAGTCGGAGTGCAAGTTGGCAGCGAAGTCATCAAAGCATCACTTGTTATTTTGGCAACTGGCGCACAGGGTGCTGCTGCAAAAATGCTTGGAGCAGTGCGCGATCCAGATGAAACCTTTGGGTTAGCAATTCGCGCATATGCAACAACACCTCGTCATGCGGAGCGACATCTTGAAGCGTGTCTCAGTTTGCGTGATGAACATGGCACGCAGGTTCCTGGTTACGGATGGATGTTTCCTGCTGGCGATGGCACAGTGAACATTGGTGTTGGAGCACTCAGCACCATGAAGGGTTTCAAGAAACTCAATCTCAATACGTTGCTCGACCAATACGCATCGATCGTTCGGGAGCCGTGGTCGCTTGGTGACTTTATAGATAAGCCTCGCGCGTGGCGATTGCCAATGAGTTGCGTGCGCAGACATGGCCCAGGTTGGGTGGCTATTGGTGATGCAGCAGGTTTTGTGAACCCAATGAACGGTGAAGGCATTGACTATTCCCTTGAGTCGGGAATGCTTGCAATCTCGTGCTTTTTGGAAAACCCTGAAACCGCTACCAGTGAATATGACAAGCGAGTGGGCGAGCGGTTTGACGCATTTTTGCGCACGGGTCGGAGATTCAGTTTCATCATCGGACATCCGTGGTTACTCAAGCCAGGGCTTCGAGTTGCTGTTGGGTCGCAAGTGGCTGCCGATATCACGCTTGCGGTGATGGGCAATCTCATCGATTCCACAACACCTGGTGCTGCCGGCAGTGTGATGCGATTCGCCGACCATGCACTACGGGTTGCTGATCCTTTTCTGCGCCTCACCCGTGCAAAGGCGTAAGCCACCGTTTTCTACAGACAGTTGCGTTATGGGACTGCAGTCTTTGCCCTGTAACCTAAAGAACCGTAATAAGGGGACGTAGCTCAGTTGGCTAGAGCACCTGCTTTGCAAGCAGGGGGTCGTGGGTTCGAGTCCCATCGTCTCCACTAGATATCGTTGGAAAAAAGCACATTCGTGTACATGAAAGCGAGCAGATTATGACCACAGCAGTGATTGTTGATGCACTTCGAAGCCCAGGTGGCAAACGAAATGGCAAATTGAAAGATTGGCACCCAGTTGATCTTGCAGCCGAAATCATAAAGACGCTCGTCGAACGCAACGGCGTCGACCCAGCAACCATCGACGATGTGGTGATGGGTTGTGTGATGCAAGTTGGCGAACAGAGTCTCAACGTTGCCCGCAACGCAGTTTTGGCTGCAGGTTGGCCAGACAGTGTTCCTGGCACAACAGTCGACCGTCAATGTGGTTCGAGCCAGCAAGCAGCGCACTTTGCTGCGCAAGGTGTGATGGCTGGTGCATACGACATTGTTGTTGCAGCCGGTGTTGAAGTGATGTCGCGAGTACCAATGGGCGCATCGTTGTCTGACCGCACATTTGGTTTTCCGTTTGGTCCACGAGTGCAAACTCGTTACGAATCAGTTGGCGGTTTGGTCGGTCAAGGCATCTCGGCAGAAATGATTGCCGATAAGTGGAACATCACTCGCGAAGACATGGACGCATTTGGTGCTCGTTCACAAGAACTTGCCGCACGCGCTACTCGCGAGGGTCGTTTTCAAGGTCAAATCCACCCAGTCATGGGTGCCGATGGCAACATGGTCACGCAAGACGAAGGTATTCGCGAAACAACGATTGAAAAATTGGCTTCATTAAAGCCAGCATTCAAACCTGTTGAGGAGGGTGGTCGTGTTACTGCAGGCAACTCGTCACAAATCACCGATGGCGCTTCAGGATTGTTAATCATGAGCGAAGAGCGAGCAAAGAAGTTGGGCTTGACCCCACGCGCACGCTTCGTCAACTTTGCAATGGCCGCAGAAGATCCTCGCTATATGTTGACCGCACCAATTCCTGCTACTAAAAAAGTGCTTGAGCGTGCTGGCCTCACCATGGATGATATCGACTTGATTGAGATCAACGAAGCATTTGCTTCGGTGGTCTTGGCCTGGGAAAAAGAATTGCACCCAGACATGAGCAAGGTCAATGTCAACGGTGGAGCAATTGCACTTGGTCACCCACTCGGTGCATCTGGCACACGCCTCATGACCACATTGTTAAACGAACTTGAGCGCACCGGTGGTCGCTACGGTTTGCAAACAATGTGTGAAGGTGGCGGCATGGCCAATGCCACCATCATCGAACGTCTCTAAGACATAACTCAACATGTCGCTCGGAACCATTATCTGGTTCCTCTTGGGTGCGCTGCTCTTTCGCGGCATCTGGAAATTTGGTCTCGGCATGCTGAAGAGTATGACCTCCTCACTTCCTGCGCCGCCTCCAACAGGAGAGATGCGACGTATTAACGTGCGTTATCGCTGCGGAGTATGCGGTGTCGAATTACGAATGGTGATGGCACCCGATCAAGACCCACCGCCACCGCGGCACTGTCTTGAAGACATGGATTTTGTTGCTCCAATTGACTGAGCAAAAACTAGTGATATTTGGTGGCAGTAAATAAGCCACCCAAAACGCCGGTGAGGCCAGCAAACAAATACCAATTGTTGCGACCACCAGGCACGAAGCCGAGGTAGTAACACAGGATGACGAGGGCACCGAGGCCGAGCAGTGTAAACATCAACACTGGAACCCACTGCGGGCTGACCTTAGTTTCGCGGGAAACAGGCGGCGTGTAGCGCGAAGACGCCCCGGCGATCGTGTTGCCTTGGACCGATGTTGGATCCGAATGGTCCAAGCGATGAGTTTCGTGCAGATGACCAGGCTTGGTGCCTTTTGGTGTGGTGCGACCACCGGTGCGTCGTTTTGAAGGTGCCATGAGTTTTCCAGTGTAGATCGTAAATGAGGTTTCGCCTCGCCCGACCGGCTGACAGTATTACGGGGTGGCTCGCATACTTGTGCTCGATAACTACGACAGTTTCACCTACAACCTGGTGCAATATCTTGGTGAGCTTGGCGCCGAACCCATCGTGGTGCGTAATGATGCCTCAAGTGTTGCCGAACTGCTTGCGATCAAGCCAGATGCTCTTGTGTTGTCGCCAGGCCCAGGTCGTCCCGAAAACTCTGGTGTGTTGTGCGATGTGATTAGTGCATTTGCGGGAGTGGTGCCCGTGCTTGGTGTGTGTTTAGGACATCAAGCTGTTGGTCATGTGTATGGGGCAAAAGTAGTGAGTGCGCCAGAACTTTTGCATGGCAAGACATCAGAGGTGCATCACACTGGTGAAGGAATCTTTGCTGGTTCGCCATCACCGATCACTGCAACTCGCTATCACTCCCTGATTATTGAGCGCGAATCACTGCCACCCGAGTTGGTGGTAACTGCGCAAACACAGGACGGAATGATTATGGGCGTGCGGCATCGCGATCTTGATGTTGAAGGTGTGCAGTTTCATCCAGAAAGTATTTTGACGACACTTGGACATAACTTGCTCAAAGTATTTGTTGAGAAGGCAAAGCGCACAACAAGTTAGGCGAAGTTGAGATGGAATTACGGTGTTGTTGATTTTCCGACAACCAGTGTGACTTTGGTGCCAGGAGCAACTGCAGACTGTGCTTCGCGACTTTGAGAAATAACTCGACCATCATTCGCATCACCAGCAGGCACATTTTGATATTTAATGTCAGTGATTAAACCAGCCGCATTTATTGCCGTCTGTGCTTCGCCTTCGGTATTACCTATTACATCGGGGACAACAACGGTTGGTGACCCACTTGAAACGATCAGTGCAATTGGTGAGCCAGCCGAAAGTGGTGTGCCAATGGCAGGGTTGGTACGAATTGCTCGACCCTTTTCTACGGTTGCACTCGGTTTGGCGATGATGGTGACAACGAAGTTGTATGGCGAACTTTTGAGCAACTGTTCGGCTGCTGAAGAAACTTGTCCTTCGATATTTGGAATATTGTTGCCGCCCGTACCGCCAGACACAACAACCGAAATTGGAGAACCAGAACGAACCTGCTCATTTGCCAACGGATCTTGGGTAATGATCTGATTCAACGGCACAAGTGGATCATTGCGAACCTCGAGGATCACCAACTGCAAACCAAGTGGAGCAAGTAACTGTGTGGCATTCTCGACAGACAGACCCTGAATAGGGGGCACGGTTTGCAGTTGCTTCGCGGGGTTATAGGTGATGGTCACAACATCACCCTGGTAACCAGTAGCGGTGGCTGGTGGGTCTTGGGCGTACACAATGTCATTACCAACTGCGTCATTAATCACTGCATTGGGTATTGGCGTGAGTCCCATGTCGAGCAGCAATTGGCTGGCTTCGGCTTGGGTGCGGTTGGTGACGTCAGGGATTGTGAGTGAAGTGGCAGAACCGCGATCAACAGTTTTGTAGATGAACACTCCTGCTGCAAGCAAAATGATGGCGGTGAACACTGCACCAAATATGTATGACGCTGTTCGACGAGGAGCAAAATCGTCATACAAATCTTCATCGTCAGTCGTTTCTGGCGTGTTGGCAATAACCGGAGTGCTGGCAATAACCGGAGTGCTGGCAATAACCGGAGTGCTGGCAATAACCGGAGTGCTGGCAATAATAGGTATCGCCATGGTGTCTGTTGATTGAGACTGTGTCTTGCGCCCTTGCACATCGGTGAGGGCAACTACTTCCTCGCCCGCACTAAACCTGCGCAAATCATCGCGCAGTGCATTTGCATTTCCATATCGACGTTCTGCTGATTTGGCCATGCACTTGGCAACAATCGCTTCAAACTCTCTTGGTGCATCAGAAGCAAATTCACTCAACGCAGGAGGCACACCATGCACTTGCTGGTACGCAATACCAACTGCGTTGTCACCAATGAACGGCGAGCGTCCAGCAACCATTTCATACATCACCACACCTAGCGAATAGATATCACTTCGCGGATCTGGTTGCGACCCTTGTGCTTGTTCGGGAGAGAGGTATGTCGCCGTGCCCATCACCGAGCCGGTTTGTGTAAGGCCCTCTTCAACCGCTGCGCCAAGCGCACGAGCAATACCAAAGTCAGCAACCTTCACTTGACCAGTAGAGCCAATCAAGATGTTTCCTGGCTTGATGTCGCGGTGCACCACACCGTTGTCGTGGGCAAAACCCAATGCACTCGCAATATCAACTGCTACATCGCAAGCCTGCCGGGCGGTGAGGCGTAATTTTTCTTTCAGGATGCTCGCAAGTGTGCGTCCTTGCACAAACTCCATTGCAATGAAGTAGGTGTTGTTGACCTTGCCCCAGTCATACACCGCAACAATGTTTGGATGAGTGAGACCAGCAGCAGACTGAGCCTCTCTGCGAAAACGCTCGACAAAGTTGGGGTCATTGGCGTACTCAGGAAACAACACCTTGAGCGCAACAGGACGGTCGAGCAACAGATCGTGCGCCAAAAGCACCTCAGCCATGCCGCCTCGTCCAACGCTGCGCTCGACGCGGTAACGATCGTTGACTATCGGCATATTGCTAACCATGTTTATTACCCATGTCCACTAACCTTGCGCTTTCAACACAACATCAATCATTTTGAGATATGAGCGGGCTTTGTCTATCGAATCAAATTGCTGCACCCTGTCTATTTCTCGCTGAAACTCTGACTGCATTGAATAGCGCTTCGTAGTCGAAACTTCAACAACAGTTGGTTTGATCCACAGCAACCCACCGGGCTGGCCTTTGTAAATGGCAATTGTTGCTGATGACGAAGAGTTGGTAAACGCCACAAAAAAACCACTGCGCTGATGGCGAAGTGCAACAAATCCACCAATGCACACCACTACTACAACGACGAGTGCAAGAATCCGTTTCTTGATTGACATGGTGCTTTCGGAAGCGATACCTGGATCAATTCCTGGCGCAGTATCAGGATCAGCAACCACTTCTGGTGCCGCTGCGTTGATGTTGACATCAACAACGATCACGGTGATGTTGTCGCGCCCACCATGCCGCTTTGCGGCAGTCACCAATCGTTCAGCAACGTGTTGTGGCGCGCTGTGCTCTCGTATCATTTCAGTAATCTCGTCAAGTGGCACTTCGTCTACGAGCCCATCGCTGCACAACATAAAGCGGTCACCGTCAAACATCGGTATTGTCCACGTATCCACAGACACTTGTTCGTCTATACCAAGTGCGCGTGTCACGATATTGCGACGCGGATGGGTGCGCGCTTCGTCAACCGTCAGTAGACCCTCAGTAACGAGCCCTTGCACATACGAGTGGTCAACGCTCAATTGCCGCAATTCTCCAGAACGGAGGAGATATGTGCGCGAGTCACCAACATTGGCGATCACAATTTGCGATGGCTGATCAGTGTCGCTGGTTGATGTAAGCAACGCTGCAGCAGTAAGTGTCGTACCCATTCCGCGCTGATCGGTGGTTGATGTTGCTGATGCGTAGATCGCACTGTTGAGGTCGCGAACTACTTGGGCAAATGCCTCTGCCGACGAAACACCACTGAGCGCAATGCCTCGCAGATGTTCAATTGCCATGGCGCTCGCAACTTCGCCCGCGTTGTGTCCACCCATGCCGTCAGCAACAGCAAACAGGTTCTTTTCTGCGATGTGCGCGTCTTCGTTTTGACCCCTCAAATTGCCGGTATCGGTGGCTGCACCGATAGCAAGAGTCAACATTGCACTAACAGGCAACTACGCCTGCTCGAAATGTAGTTGCAACGATCCAAGTGCAATCAGTTGTCCATGACTGAGCAGTGTTGGTTCGGTGATCAGCACGCCGTTCACTTTTGTGCCGTTGGTGCTACCGAGGTCTTCAATAGTCCAACCGTTGTCCACAGCGCGAAATCTCGCATGTACACGGCTGATGTTGTCGTCAGCAATCACAATGGTGCACGAGGCTTGGCGTCCGATAGTTACGAGATCACCGTCGAGCGTGTGGCGCGAGCCATTGACAAGCACTACGGCAGCAGGCTTTACTGCGAGTTGTTCTGGTTGTGTAATCGGCTTGTGTGGCGTGGTTGCTGTCTTGCCAACTGTGACCACACATGATCCAATGCGCTGCGCTACGTCTTCTTCAAGCGCAACATCGGCTTCGCCAGCAATGTTGTAACCCTCATATTTGGCATGATTGGCAATCGCTTGACACAGTTCACTCAACAACGGCTTGACAACATCGCTCAGTGCAGCCAAGTCAGATTTATGAAGTCCAACAACATATCGTTGCGCTATATCACCATTGTGTGTCACTGCCTGGTCATCCATTGCGGCGATGATTTGGCGACCGATCTCAATTGGTCGTATGCCAGTGCGTCGCGTGCGTGTTAACACTCCACCATTCTATGCCGTAACTCCTGCTTGGTTCTGTCTAACTTACTAGTGAATATTGCTCGCTATCCAAGTAGCGCTGCCATCGCCGAGTAAGCAAAAGTAGATCTTTCGGATCATCGCAAATGTTGGCTTGAGTTGTTCCAAAGTGAATCACTCGCACCGTAGGGGTCCAGACGATTCGGTACGCCAAGTTTCTTGCCTTACAGCAGAAATCCAAATCTGCACCATGGTGCTGAAACTCTGGACAGAATCCGCCAAGTTTATGAAAGACAGATCGCCTCACAGCGAAGCATGTATCTGTAACGCCACTAATTGATCTTGCCACTGCACTATTGCCCCACATCCCTGGATTGAGAGAAGAGTTGCTCCACCCAATTCGATGTGGTTTTGGGTGAAGGCTTATTCCCGAGCTTTCGATCCGACCGTCGTCCATCAAAATCATTGGTCCAACTATGCCGACTTCAGGGTCGATCATTTGACCTAAAAATTGTTCAATCCATGTTGGGGTTGTGACCTGGCTATTTTCATCCATAAATATAATGGTTTGTCCCCGTGCATGGCCAAAACCGATGTTGCACATCTCATAGAAACTTGTCGGTTGCGTTATCGCAAACACCGATGTTCGACGAGAAGAACTGTGGTCGGGCTGATTGAATGGCAAGGCATATCCGGGGTGCGCATTGAGATCATCAATCACAATGATTTCGTAGTTGTCGTAAGTTGTGATGTTGGCAATGTTGGTTACGAGATGCTCAATCGTTCGAACAGATGATCCCCACACACGTGACTTTGCTCCAGTGGTTGGGATGATAATGCTCACTAGTGGGGATGTTGGGAGAAGCGTAAACATGTGGCCATAGCTTCCCGGCTGCAATTTTGTAACTTCAGCAGCTATTCCAGTGCGCTCAAAGTGTTGCTCAATTGCTCGTAGTCCAGCTTCGTATGCATATGGTTTGGCCGTTGAATCACCAGCTGTTGAACCAGGCACAACTCGCCAGTGATACAAGACTTCTGGAATATGAATAATTGAGCGAGCCCGTTCTGTGGCGCGCAAAATGAGGTCGTAGTCCTGTGATCCGTCAAATCCACGCCGAAAGCCGCCAATATCATCCAGAAGCGTGTTTCGAAATACCGAAAAATGACAACAATAATTTTGGCCGCGGAGGCGACTTTGATCAAACGGTGGTTTTCTAAATGAATCATAATGTTGACCATCTGAGTTGATTTTGTCTTCGTCGGTGTATGCATAGTCCGCATCAGGATTAGCCAATAACGTGGCAGCAACCTTGGCGAGAGCCTCAGAGTCAAGCGTGTCGTCATGATCAAGTAGTCCAACAAATTCTCCAGTAGCCATGTCGAGTCCATCTTGTGAGGCATCAACTATCCCACCATTTGTTGATCGAAGGGCAACTCGAATGCGTGAATCGCTGGCCATCGCACGTTGCAAAATAGTTTGCACATACTTATGGGTTGATCGATCATCAACCACACACCATTCCCAGTCGGTGAATGACTGGTTCTTCATTGATTCGATGCATTCCAACAGTGCATCGGCGGGCGGGTTGTATACAGGAGTTACGATGCTAAAAAAAGGCATCAGTTCGTTATCACTTTCCGGGGATGTTGAAAACTCGAAGCAATATACGCCTTGGGGTCATCAGTAAATGCCCAAGCTTCCATGTGGCACTATCAAGAATCAACGTATTTCGATCACGAGCCCGTTGGACTTCATCTTTGGCCAAATTGAGTTGTGCTCGTAGTTCGCCTAGTTCGGCGCTTGATCCATAAACAGCATCACATGCTGCGAGGAGTTCTTGTTTGGTTGCTTGGAGTTCTTGTTTGGTTGCTTGGAGTTCTTGTTTGGTTGCTTGGAGTTCTTGTTTGGTTGCTTCAAGATCGTTACTTTTGAGAGCAAATTGCAGAACGCCAATTTCGGTGAGAAGCCGTTCGCGTGACGCGACCTGCAGTTCATCGGTTCGTTCATCTTGACCAAACATTGAGGTAATCCTACTCTGATGACTCATTTTATGTCGTTGGACTGGTGTGATCTCGTTGCTAGTGTGAGGCGGCAACTCGGGCGAGTGGCGAAATGGCAGACGCGCTGGCTTCAGGTGCCAGTGTTCGTAAGGACGTGGGGGTTCAAGTCCCCCCTCGCCCACAGTGGTGTTCTGGCGCGCTCTTCATTGGGTGTGATGCTGCTAATTTTTAAATAAGTCCCAAACATAAGGAACAAAGTGCAGCAACTCGAAGAACTTCAACGCTCAAAGAATCTGCTGTGGAATCTGACATTGCGTGAGTTGCGATCAAAGTATCGTCGATCCTTTTTAGGTTGGGCATGGTCAATGCTCAATCCGTTGTCCAACATGTTGATTTATTGGTTTGTATTCGGTGTTGTATTTGGTGCAACTCCTCCTGTCGGCGATCCATCTGGAGTCAACAATTATGCGTTTTATCTGCTCTGCGGAATTTTGCCGTGGGGATTCTTTTCACTTGTCACAAACCTTGGTCTTGGTTCACTGATTGGTAATGCTGGGCTTGTCCGTAAAGTCCATTTTGCTTGGGAAACATTGGTTTTCTCTCAAGTCATCTTTTCCTTTGTGCAGTTTTGTATTGAGATGTCGTTGCTGTGTGTTGTTCTGCTTGCAGCAGGTAGCCCAATCTTGCAGTGGATACCAGTTGCATTTTTGATGATGCTGCTGCTGACTGTGTATGCGGCTGGCTTTGCTTTGGCGTTGTCCGCAAGTGCTGTTTTTTTTCGTGATCTTCGTTATCTCTGGACCATCATCATTCAAGTGTTGTTCTTTGCTACACCAATCATTTATTCACCTGATCGACTAGATGGAAAACTTCCACCATTTCTCGAATTTGTGATGCATTGGAACCCAATGGCCGTATTCATCCATTCGTTTAGACAACTGCTGTATCACGGACGTACACCAGAACTCGTGAATGCGGTGTATTTGATTGTGGTTGCAATTGTTTCGTTTGTTTCTGGCTGGGCAATTTTCGCCAAGCTTTCTCGACGTTTGGCTGAAGAGGTGTAGCGAGCTTCACCTATTGCATTAAGTGATGAATAGTCCAGTTGGATGGAACTGCTACGAGTCCTTCTTCAAATAGATCGTTTTGATGTACATCAAAACGCACCCAGTTTTGGCAATGGTCATAGTCTGTTGTGCCTGTCGCATCGGTACATGCAACTGAGATGTAATACGTGCCTTCTAACAGTGGAAGTTTAGGAATTGCGATGGTTGCCAAAACAGGGCTGTTCAAATTACCAAGACCTATTTCTGATCTACGCGAGGTACTTGACCACACAATATCTCCATCTAATTTACTGATTGAGACTTTAATGACAGGACTTCGAACAGATGTTTGTGCTGTCAACTGTGTAGTGATACTCATCGCACCGTTTGTCTCAATCCGATCTATTTTTTCGCCCACCTCATTGAGCAGTTCAATTCTGTCAATGCGAACCTCTTCAGTTCCCCATCTTTCACGAAAATCTGCATCCATTGCTACATGTTGCGTGTAGCTTCCACCGGTGTACGCGGCAATTACTTCGGCAGCAGGTCCACGCATCATCATGTGACCTTTTTCAAGCCAAATCACTTCTTTGCATAATTGCTGCACAGAGCCGAGACTATGACTCACAACAACAATTGTTCTTCCTTCGCGACGAAACTGTTCGATCTTCTCGCTGCTTTTGCGTTGGAAAGATTGATCACCAACCGTGAGCACCTCGTCAATCAACAAAATTTCAGGTTCAACGTGTGCCGCAATTGAGAAGCCGAGCCTGATGGTCATCCCAGACGAATAGTTTTTTACTGGAGTGTTAATAAACCGCTCGAGTCCAGCAAATTCAACGATGCTGTCAAACTGTCTCTCTGCGTCTTTTTTTGAAAGTCCAAGAATTGCAGCATTGAGATATATATTTTCACGACCTGTTAACTCGGGGTGAAAACCTGCACCAAGTTCAAGGAGTGCAGCGACATTTCCATTCACGGTTACCCGCCCCTTATCAGGGCGATAAATGCCCGTAAGGCACTTGAGCATTGTGCTTTTTCCGCTTCCATTTGAGCCAATTAAGCCAAGAGTAGAACCGTGTTCAACTTCAAACGAAACATCTTCAAGTGCCCAAAATTCCTCATATCGTGCTCGTCTACCGCGCAGAATTGCAGCCTTGATATAGCGATTACGTTCGTGATAGAGCCGAAAATTTTTAGAGACTGACTCAACAACAATTGCGGGTTCGGTCATGATCAGACAACTTTACTGACTCTGGGAATCGGAAGGTTGATCCCGAAGTTGGATGAGATGAGCACGGAGCGATGCGGGTAAAATTTTTCTATCCCAGTTAATAATAAATGAGTCGGCATGCTCCATGTAGTACTGCTGTTCTTCGGTCTGATGAAGAGAGTTTTGATACCAAGGCATGTGCCTTGCGTGATATGGCGGACCACTCCTCAAAGATTTGCTGTTGAGGTGACCTTCTCCTGGTCGGTACATAGCAAATGTTGTATCAACTGGTGCGGCAAAGAGGAATGGGGCAATTTGTTTGGTCCAAAATTGCGACTCCCATTTGACAACTTCGTCAGCGTGCATATAGTGCTGTGGAATATCGTCGATCCGTAGACTCAATCCGATTTTGTCAACATCTTGGAATGTTTCCAACGAACTTTGTAGGAAGTCAAAGACATCGGTCGGGCAGTCATCGCACGGAACCACATCGGGGTCTGTCACGATGAAATAACTCTCAAGCCCAAGTTCGGTTACGAGACCGCTGAGCCAAGGTGCTCTGTGCCCCAGATTAATGTCATTAAACAACACGTGATGGCTGGTGGTGTGCAAGAACTCGACGAGGGGTGGGTATGTGCTGGCATTGTCACAGAGCCAAATATTTTCCTGACCAATTTTTTCAAGCCACTGTAAGAGTGCGACCAAATCAGTTATGCGATCTCGCACATTAATGATGACTGGGTACTGTTTCATTTCGGTGACGATGGTTTATCTCGCAAGAAAGGGAACAAGCGAATCATTCGCTGTCCGATGCGATAACTTGCTGACGTTTCTAACTCTGATATTCGGGCGCGAAGTCTGTCCCGTTGGTCAGTCATTGCGAGGTGGGCTCCTACCAAATTGGTGTGGTCTTTGCGCAGGGGATCAAGTTCGCCCTGAATTTCATTACGTTGTTGAACAATTGTCTCCAAACCTTGGCGAACGAGCAATAGTTCTTTTCGCGCTTTGACCAACTCTGCAATCTTGCTCTCTGTGTACAGGCTGATTTGCTCGTTTTTCATCCGCAATCCATGGGCTTCGGCAAACAGATCCTTGATCAGTTCGTCGCGTTCGTCATGATCATTAGTCATTGCTTACAGCATAGTTTCCACAGTTCGGTGGCAAGGGGGGCTTGTGTAGATTTGTAGTTAATGCATATCGAAACCAACCGCATCAACATGCTCTTGCGATGGTGTGAATACGCATATGTCGTTGTGCTGCTGTTTGCACTTACACAAGGCCCGGTGCTGAGCATGTGGTTTGCAAGTTCGTTGGTGGCCCCAGAGGGAGCAGCATCTGCACAACTGTTGACTTTTATTGTGGTCCAGATTCCTGCTTTAATCTTGCTTGGATTTCGACGGGTGCCTCGCTCATCGTTGATTGGGCCCGTGGGTTTGCTCGGGTTGTTTTGCGGCTGGATGTGGCTGTCAACTCTGTGGGCAACTTTTAACCAGCACACCATTGTCGAGGCCACAACATTGTGTGTCACGTTTTTAACTGGTGTGTATCTCGCGCGAAGTTTTTCACTGCTCGAGCAACTTATTCTTGTTGTGGTTGCAATGCAGCCTGGCCTGTTGTGGTCACGATATGCAATCGCGAATAATTGGAATAACTCGGTTGACCAAAACGGTAATTGGGTTGGTATTTACTTCAATCGAAATTCACTTGCTCCAGTAGCGATCGTAAGTTGCTTGGCTGCAAGTGCACTGCTGTGGATAGTTGTGATGCGTCGAGGAAAGAAATTGCCCATCACCCTGATCGCCGTGTTGATTGATGCCATCTTGTTCGGTGCAGTGATGTTGTTCCATTCACGATCAAACACATCTGTTGGCGGGGCAGTGGTGTTCGCCGCAGTTTGGGCCTTTTGGACGGTGGTGCGCTCAATGATTCGACGAAAGCGAATCACCGGTCAATCACTGCAACGCTTTGTGTATCCAGGATTTATCTTCGGCGCAACTGTACTGACGTGGGCAACTGTACGACTGCAAAGTGTGGTCTTGAGTTTTTTTGGTGAGACAATTGACTTCAACGGTCGATCGGCAATCTGGAACTACAGCTGGACAGGATTCCTTGATCGACCCTTGATCGGCTGGGGTTGGATGTCGGCATGGCGCACTCCACCATTTCTGCTCCGCGATTTATGGTGGTCATTTGTGAATACCGGTTGGTCACACAGTGGATATATGGATGTATTGCTCGGTGGGGGGTTAGTCGCAGCAGTGTTATTCGTTGGTGCATTCCTGTGGGGCGGTTATCGACATTTATCTGATGTCACGAAACATAATGCTGCTCAATGGACTCCTGCAATAATGTGTTTTGTTTTAGCAACCGCAACCCAAGAAAGTTTTTTTGCCGGCAATCACTTTCTATGGCTGCTGTTTGCTGCCGCAGTTGCGGGCAACCTATCCGCAGTTAACTCTGCACAACCTGAATCATAAAAGAACGAGCATCTTGAGGCATTGCCTCAAGAACTTGGGCATCTATTGGGCTGACAGGAACATGAGAAATAAGAGGGTGTTGTGGACGAGTATCGATTTCGCCATCACCAAAGAGTTCCTCGTGCACCTTTTCGCCCGAACGCAAACCAACGATTTCAATTGCCACAGACTTTTGTGAGTTGCGCACGAGTTGTGTTGCCACATCATAAATACTGACGGGTTCTCCCATGTCGAGAACTAGTACTTCACCGTTGCTTCCGATTGCACCAGCCTGAATCACCAATTGCACAGCCTCAGAAATAGTCATGAAGTAACGAGTGACTCCACGGTGGGTAACAGTTACTGGCCCACCTTTTTCAATTTGATCCCTGAACGACATCAACACACTGCCCCGAGAACCGAGCACGTTTCCAAACCGTACAGAGATGTACTTGCCGGTTGTTGAGTTGACACCGAAATGGGCTGTCACTCGTTCTGCGATTCGCTTTGAATATCCCAAGATGCTGATCGGGTTAGCAGCTTTGTCGGTAGAAATATTGACAAATACTTGAACACCGACACTTTTTGCTGCGCTCAACAATGCCGAGGTACCAAGGACGTTCGTTTGATATGCCTCGAGCGGGTAACGCTCAAGAAGGGGCAGGTGTTTGAGCGCTGCGGCGTGAAAGACAACCTCTGGGCGTCGAGTTTCAAAAATACTTTGAATTGTTGGTGCATCACGCAAGTCGGCCAACACGGTTTGTGGAGTATCAAGTAGTGCTCGCCCATGAATAGAGAGTTGTACCTCATGAAGAGCGCTTTCATCGCGGTCAAGCATGATCAATTCGGCAGGGTTAAATCTGGCAAGTTGGCGACAGAGCTCGCTACCAATGCTTCCACCAGCACCAGTGACCAATACGCGACGATTGACGATGTAGTCCGAAATTTGCTGCAGATCGGTGTGGATCTTGCGGCGACCCAGCAAGTCTTCGTCGGTGAGATCGCGAATATCACTTGGGTTCAGTGGACGTTCATTCAGGTTTTGCACTGGCGGCACAATTTTCACATCCATGCCCAATTTTTGGGCACGAGTGCTGATGTCGCTGATGAGCGACGAGTCAGCGGATGGAATAGCAATGAGCAATGTTGTTGCACCAGTTTTTCCGCGAGCTTCTGCCAAGCTCTCTCGACCGCCGATGACTGGCACACCAGAGATACTTAAGCGATGTGTGGTGGGGTTGTCATCCAGGAAACCAACGGGCAAATATGGTGATGAAGGATTGCGCAACAAGGTGTTCACCATTTGGATTCCGCCATCTCCGGCGCCATAAACCAAGATTTTTGTCGCTGTCTGTTCTGTTGGACGACGTAGCTGCTCACGAATTAAGCGCCACACATATCGATTTGCAGCCATAAAAAAGAGCCCAGCAAATCCGCCGATCACTATGACACTGCGAGGATAGGGATTTAAGGATTGATCAAAAAAGCGCAGAAAAAGTAGGAGGCCAACGGAAACGGTGGTTGTAGTGATCAGACCAGCAATTTCATCAAAACTTCCATACCTCCATCTACGTCTATAAATACCGACTACGTATCCAACAAATGCCTGTATTGCAAAGACCACGGGTATTACGCGAAACACTGTGTCGCTCGTGGCGCCCATCGGATCAAAATGGCCTTGGTATACAAAACGAGCATATGACGCGACAGTCGCCGTAATCGCAAGAATTGCAGAGTCCAGAACAAATTGGATAATTGAACTTATTGGATAAAAAGAATTTGACCTGGCAATTCGAAGCAACAACCTCACGAGTCGGGAATTATTCATAACGGTTATTCGCTCGAGCCTATTCTGCTACGAGAAGCGCGCCGAGAATCTGGTTTCCAGAGCGCTGCAGGATTTCAATTGCATTCTGCATGTCGCGACAAGTACTCAAGTTTTTGTGCGCAACCAATACATATGAACTTGCGTTGTCCACAAGTTCCTCAACTGACATTGAACGAGCATCAGACCTCATGGATAATGCAAGATGGGTTGTCAGTGTCGTCGACTCTAGAGACTTCAGGGTTTTGTCGATTATCGTGCTCATTCCAATTGGTAGAAGCGTCACCTTGCTTGCTTGCACGGCGCGAGCTTGAACGATTATGGCAGCAGCAACTTGGGACGAACTAGCGGGTGAGTAGTCGCTGTCAATTTCACCGAGATACGCAAGCTTGTGGATTGCACTTTGTAATTTGCGAGCAGAGCGAATTTTGTCATCAGTGGCTGTCAGTTGCAACATGATCAAAAGCGCAACTACGAGTCCGACTGCTAGACCAAATAAATAGGTCGAGACTTTAACGGTGGAAACAGTGCCACCAGATGTTTCGATTGTTTCACTCACATACGCCAATTCGCCAGTAATCAAACCGCTGGACTGCTTAATTGCGTCAACCTGAAGTTGAAGTGCAAATTGATCAGACATTGACATTGTCAAAACAGACCGGATTTGTGTCTCAAGTTGAAGCAATCCCGTGGTAATTGCCACACGTCGCTCGTTCTCTACTTTTTGCACATACACATCAATGGCTTGATCACATTGTTGACGGTTTGGTGCAGAGCACGAAAATGCATAATTGGCAGCCCCATTGCTAGAAAAGGTAAAGACCTGTTTGCCATCTCCATCTGCGGCAGCCACCATTGAGACCTGCGGTTCTGCACGTGACACCGAAACCGCCGGGAGGTCTTGTGAAATTGCAAGTAAAAGTTGTGGCCCCTCAGCGCGGACTATGGCGAGTTGGTTCTGAAAACTTGGGAATTCCGTAATCGCATCAAGATCAACACCAAATGAAGCGAGTCCAGCAGTTTCATCTTTCGCCCCATAAATCTTGTTGACACTAATTGAAGTCGGACTATTTTGCAGGTCGCTTTCTTGGGCAAACATCAATCCGGCACTGACGAAAAGACATATTGGCACTATCCACCACCGCAATCGGACAACTTGCCAGATGGATCTCAATTCAATCTGAGGAATCTCTTTGCTCAATGGCCCCATGGGTTTTAAGCCTACCAACTGTGGTCTATGTCATGGGTAGGTGACGATTAAGACGGTGCATCGTTTTTGTGTCTTTTGCGTGCCACGATGGATGTGTGGACGATCTACAACGAATACTGGGCTACACGGATGCGATTGATCAGAGTGCGCCAATTACCAAGGTTGCAGACGAATTATTTGCGATGTCGTGTTGGACGCCGCAGTTCTGTTCTGCGCTCATTCGGGCCGCTGAAGCAGCAGGCGGTTTTTCTGCTCAACCAGGCGACCCTGTGCCTGGTCATGAAATCTCTCTTGCATTAATTAGTCCACGATTGTTTGAAGCAGTGCAAGACGATATGGGAATGCGAATTTGGCCGCAGTTGCAACAACACTGGCCACTCATCGACTATCACGGAATCAATGATGTATTTATTATTAAATACGAAAAAGGTGGTCAGGAAGAATTGCGGCAACATCACGATGTGGCACAAGTATCTGCAAGCGTCAAACTCAATGACACCTACGAGGGTGCATTGTTGGATTTTCCGCGCCAAAACTTTACAAATGCACAGTTGCCGGTTGGCTCACTCTTGGCATGGCCAAGTTTAGTTACGCATCCCCATGGCAGCACACCGATCACGAGTGGCGTCAAGTACAGCCTGACGATTTGGTTTGAATTACCAATTTCACTTTCATGAACAATCGCTACATCTTTCGAACTCTGTTGATATTGGGCGCACTCAGTACGTTGACAGCCTGTGGACAATGGTCCAACGCGCAGAGTGTTCCGCCCACAACGGTCGCACCGTCCACAACTTCGACACTGGTTGAGACAGGCATTAGTGCATCTGGTCAGCGCAGTGGACCAAGCGCTCAGGCTTCGCAACTGAAATTGCTTGAACTTGGCTTTTGGTTGGCGGATCCGAATGGCAAATTTGACGACACCACCGCGCAGGCGGTGATGGCATTTCAGAAATACTTTCAACTTCGACCAACCGGCAATATCAATGCCGCTACGGCACATTTGCTCGAAGAAATCACGAATCCAGCAACGGCGACAACAAAAGAAGGCACATTGGCCGAGGTGGATAAGTCCCGGCAATTACTTTTCTTGGTTCAAGACGGCATCACCACCTATGTAATGAATGCATCTACTGGCGACGACCGCGCATACGAAGAACCTGACGGAAATACTCCTGGCGTGATGATTAAGGGAACTGCAGTGACTCCAGTTGGGTCGTTCAAAATTGATCGAGAACGACCTGAAGGTTGGTGGATTGGCGACCTTGGCCAGATCTACCGTCCAAAGTATTTCGTCGGTGGAGTTGCCATACATGGATCAATGAGTGTGCCTGCATATCCTGCATCTCACGGCTGCGTGCGAGTGACTGTTAGAGCAATGGATTTCATTTGGGACAACGACATTTTGCCCCGTGGCACGCAAGTGCTTGTTTATGGAGAAATTAGCTAGTTCGTTTACGAATCTTGAGTTTGCGGTCATCCGCATTTGAACAATGACCATCGACAACACTGAACCGCCACCCATGGAGGTCGCACACAACAAATCCGTTATCTATGCGGCCAAACTCAGACAAGTCTGCTTGACGATGCGGGCACAGTCGCTGCATCACATAGCCGTCAATTTCAATCTCGGCGGAGAGTTGAGTTGTTGCACTGTCAGGCGCTGTTCGGCGCACCGCTTCTTGTTCTGCGCGACGCATTCGCTCAACCGACAGACTCTTGAAAAAGTTATATAAGAATTCGTTGTATGCGCCGTCGCGCCATGCAGTAAATCGACAGGAGAGAAACAGCGAATTAGACCAATCCACGGCCTTATCGGCAACTGTCTTTTCTAGTAGCGGCCGAGCAATCACAAATCGATAGCGATACTGCTGATTAGTGAAGGGAACCACAAGTCC